>JBOHWH010000108.1:0-22498 GCA_050736695.1 Binataceae bacterium (SeqCode)
GTGATCGTGATGGCGGTCAGAGCGCCCCACCAAAGAATCGGATTTCCGCCGCCCCAGACAGTCTCGACCTTGCCAACTTTCGGAAAATTCTGCCAGTAGGCGACCGGCCGCAGCATCATCGGCCAGCTCCACCATTTCGATGAATAGGGATGGGTCGCACTGGCGACGCTTTTCTCGTAGCCGATGACGTCCTTGTAGTACTTGAACAGGTCCTGAATACCGCCCCACCATCCGAGATAGTAATGCGGCAAAAACGTTGCGAGATAAACAATTGAGGCGACGCCGCCGGTTAGCAGAATCGCGCCGGTGATCCTCCGGTCGCGCCGCGTCTGCACCGGCTCGGTCGCCAGCACCCAGATAAGGAAGCCCATCACCAGCAGGAAGGTGACCTCGGGAATCAATAATTTCGCGCCCACGCATAATCCCAGCGCGACTCCGAGTATCACCAGCAGCCTGCGGCGCGCGGCCATGCCGGGCGTATCGAAGATGCGAAACAGGAGGAGATAAGAAATGGCGGCGAAAGTCAGGTACGTGATATCGATCACGGCGATTCGCGAATCAACCAGGTACAACCCGTCCAGCAGCACCGCGCCCGCTCCCAGAGCCCCTGCCAGCCGCGAACGCGTCATCCGGCGGCCGAGCAGATAGGTCACTCCAATCAGGATCGTCCCGAGGCATGCGTTGCCGACCCGCCATCCCCACGAATGATCTCCGAAGATCCAGATGCCGAGCGCGATCACGAGTTTCGCCAGTGGAGGATGCGGATCCAGAAATTGTTCGCCGTGCAGGTAGTTGCGCGCCTGGCCGACGAAGTGGACCTCGTCGAAAACGATCTCGTTCGGATGCCCCAGATGCCAGAACCGGGTCACGATCGCCGCCGCGAGAAGGACGCCGATGACGATCGTGTCAAGGTTGATCCATTCAAGCGGCGCGCCGCGCGATTCGACCGGCATCTCGGCCGGGTGCGGCGGGAATATGCGATGGAACATCTCAAGCGCGCTGGATGACTCGCCCGACGCGCCGTCGAGCTTGACTGCGCCGTAGTAAATCGACGCGGCGAGAATCAGTACGTTGAACGCCGACGCCGCCATCGCAAGTCCGTCGCGCGAGTCCAGGAACACGACAGTCTGAAGCGTGTGGAGGATATAGGCGAGGTTGAACAGCGTCGTGAGCGAGAGAATCACGAACACCGCCAGCATCTCGGTCGATTCCAGTGCGAGCGGGATCGAAAACACCAGCGCCGGATAGAGATAGCGCTCGTGCATCCTCGGCGCGACCATGAAAAATCCGAATACCGTGATGAACGCGGCGTACACCAGGGTTTGTGCGCTGCGCTTGCGCCACAAAATCCACGCCACGAACCCATACAGCGGAACCAGCAAGCTCATCCCCAATCCGAACCAGGAGATCCCTAAGATAGTTCCGGAGTCCTGCTGCCTGAGGCCCCCGAGCAGCGCCATCAGGTTGAACGCGTTGACCGAGGTCTCGTGATAGTAAGCCGCGGTCGAAGTGTAGAGTTCGAGAATCCAGTTCCATGGATGGCCGATCTGAAACGGCGCGATCCCGATGATAAACACCGCGATTGCGACCGCCGCGACTTTGACCCATCGCGATACCGGCGTCTCGAGCATCGTCCACCACGCCAGCGGTGGCAGAAACATCAGGCCCTGCGGCTTGACCAGCACCGAGATTGCCGCCATCGCCCATCCGATTTCGTACTGCTCGTCGAGAATCGCGATAACGCTGAGCCACATCGTAAACGTCAGCACCGAATCGCTCTGGCCCCACACGACGGTGTCGAACAGCAGCGCGGGATTGAGCGCGACCATCAGCATCGCGGCGTATGCGATCGCAGGGCGCGAGGTGCGGCGCACGAAGGCGAAGATCGTAAACGCGAGAAAAAAGTCCGCGATGATCGCCGGACTCTCGACGATCACGCGCAGCATGTCGCCCGCCGCGTGCGTCAGGCCCGCGACCAGTCCCGCCACCCACAGCGCGTATAAATAGCCGGGCGGATAATCGAGAAAGTAACCCTGCTGATAGGTGTGCGCGGGCCCGAGGCTCGAGATCTGCAGTGCCCACGCCTGGTAGCTGCCGACGTCGGGACCGAATCCCGGAAAAAACGGCAGCATCGCGGTCTTGATAACCGCCAGCGCCGCAAGGCCGATGAGCGCGGAGTCGATGCCTGCCTCGTCGTCGCCGCGCAGCGATCCGACGCTGGTTGCGAACGCATACGCGACCACCCCGAGCAGCACGATCGCCGAGACAAAGCCGATCAGCTTACCGCTGGGACCGGCGGTATCGGCGGGTCCGGCGCCGATCGTGACGAGCGCAATCGCCGCGATCGCGATTCGCGTCCAGCCGATATTCGATGCGCGATAAGCGCGCGTATCCCCCCAATTCATCAGCGCCAGACCGTCAGGTTCCTCAAAGCTCAGTACATCGCTACGTGATTAGCGCGCGCATTCGTGCCGCCCGTTACCATACCGGAGACGGCGCGTCCGATGAACAGGGGCGCTGGCGCACAGCTTTCGACGCGTCCTATGATGCGCCTTGAGCCGCCGCCGCAACCCGGAGGTTTCGTTACATGGATTTGATTCACACTGTCTTTGAACCTGCGGGCGCGGGACCGCATCCGACGATCATCGCGATGCACGGCTATGGTGCGAGCGCGCTCGATCTGATTGGTCTGGCGCCCTACATCGCAGACGGAAAATTTATGGTCATCTGCCCGCAGGGGCCGATTGAAGTTCCGATCGGCCCGACGCGCGGCTACGGATGGTTCCCGATCCGTATGGGCGGGTCGCCGGATCGCGAGGCGATCGAGGCCGCCGGCAAGTCGGTGGCGCGATTCGTCGATTCCGCGATCGAACGCTATCCGGTGGATCGGCGCAAGTTGGTGGTCCTCGGCTTCAGCCAGGGCGGATCCATGGCGTACACGCTCGCGATGGCGAAACCTGCCCGCTATGCGGCGCTGGTCGCGCTCTCAACCTGGTTTCCGCCTGATTTGAAAGACGCTGTCACGGATCGCGCCGCGCTGGAGCGGCTGCCGACGATGGTCCAGCATGGGCGCGGCGACGAAATGATCGAAATTGCGCGCGCGCGGACCTCGGTCGAGAACCTGCGCGAGCTGCGCGTGCCGGTCACCTTTCGCGAATACGACTGCGGGCACGAAATCACTGCGGAGGGACTGGAGGATCTGGCGAAGTTTCTCACTTCCAAGGTGCTGTCGCCGATAATCACAGCCTGACGCGGCCATGTTGCGAATCCGATGAGCGAAGAACAGGAATTCGCGCGGCTACTCGCGGTCGTGCGCGAGCTGCGCGAGAAATGCGCATGGGATCGCCAGCAGACGCTCGCCGCCTCATCGCGTCACCTGATCGAAGAAGCCTACGAATCCGCTGACGCGATCGCGTTGGGCGAGAGTGAAGAAATTGCCGAAGAACTGGGCGATCTGATCGTCCAGACGATTTTCTCGGCAATGATCGCCGGAGAAGCCGGAGCACCCGGCCTCGCGACGGTGCTGAGAAAGGCGACGGACAAGCTTATCCGGCGGCATCCGCACGTCTATGGCGACGTGAAGGCCGAGACCGCATGGCAGGTACTCGCCGAGTGGGACAAAATCAAGGCGCGGGAAAAGGCCGGCAAAAATATCGTGGGCAAATCTGCGCTGGCTGACACCGGCCGCGCGCTGCCGGCGCTGATGCGCGCGGAGAAGCTCGGCGAGAAGGCGCGCCGACTTGGGATGGACTGGGCGGACGCACGCGACGTCCTCAAAAAGGTGCGCGAGGAACTGGAGGAAGCCGAGGCCGCGCTCGAGCGCGGCGATCTGGCGATGCTGTCCGAAGAACTCGGCGACCTGATGCTTGCGACGGCGAACGTGCCCCGCTTCATCGGCAACAACGCCGAAGAAACGCTTCGCCGCGCGTGCGACAAATTCATCGCAAGATTCGCGAGCCTCGAAGCGTTAGCCGCATCGCGCGGCCTCGCGCTGACTATGATGTCCCCCGCCGCGATAGAGCTCCTATGGCAGCAAGCGAAGAAGCTCGAGCGGCCCAGCGACTAAAAAGAACTACAGCATCCACGCGCGCGGGCGGCGGCGGGAATGACGGATCAATAAAGGTCGGCGCGCGGTCAGTTCTTCGGCGCGCGCTTTTTCGATGCGCTATTGACCCGCGCGGTGGGCGCTGTTAGCTATTCGGGGTCATGCCGCATATTCCAGTTCATCCGTCGGCGCAGAAGCGCCATCGCCAGAACCTTAAGCGCGCTGAGCGCAACCGCGCCATCAAGTCGCAGGTGCGCAGCACCGTGAAGCTCGCCGCTGAGGCGATTGCGGGCACCGACGCCGAAGCCGGCGCCGCGAAGTTGAAGGTTGCTTCGCGCGCGCTGCAGAAGGCCCAGAGCAAAGGCACGATGCATCGCAATACGGTGCGCCGGCAGATTGCGCGGTTGAGCGCGCGCTTTCACAAGACGCACGGCAATGCCCCTTCCAAGACTGCCGAATCCAAGTAGAGCCGCCGGTCGCGCTGGCATAGCCGTGCGATTCGTTCGGAGAATCGCGCGGGTCATGCGCGCGCGGAATTCTGCGCGGGGTCTTGCGCGCCCATCAGCTCTATCAGCAGCGCGCCGATTGCTTGCTCGCGTTCTTTGATCGTTCCGTTCTTGAAGCCTTCGTCGAGTTCGGCAGCGCGGCGGTACGCGCGCTCGAGGCGTCTGGGGCCGAAGCGCCGGGCTCCTTCGATCGCGCGGGTCGCAAGCCCGCTCATCGGCGAGACGCCCAGCGCCGCCGCAATCTCGCCCTGGCTGCGCCTGCGCGAGAGCATCGCCGCCGCCGTCATCATCCTCCTCATTACCGGAATGATCTCGACCGCCAGAATCTCGATCGGGTCGCGGCCCAGCGCGACGGCGCGATCGATTTGCGCAAGCGCCACAGCCGCGCGCCCACGCGCAAGGCTGTCTGCGATCTCGAACACATCGGGCATGCGGCGGATTCCCGGATCGTTCAGATCATCGGGGCCGATTGGCTGGCCCGCTTCGGCGAAGATTGCAGCCTTGGCGAGCGCGTTCGAGATCGCGGCCAAATCGCCGGCGTGGCGCATCGCCAGGGCTTCGGCGGCTCCCGGGCCGAGTCGTAGCTTGCGCGAGCGGGCGATCGCTTCGGCATATTCGGGAATCTGATTGTCATAGGGACGGGCGCATCCGATGAACAGCGCCGTTTTTTCCGCGGCTTTGCGAATCTTGGCCGGCGCATTGTCGCGCTCATAGACCAGCACCAGATGGTTCGGGCCGCGTGCGGATTCCAACGCATCCGCAACTGCGGCCTCTCCGCCGCGCGCGGCACCGCCCTGCCCCTGCACGTCGTCATCCTCTCCTGTGCCCGAGGCGGTGTCACCGGGGCGCTCGCGATGCGCCTTCAGTACGCGGCATACGACGACGCGCTTGCCGGCAAAGAGATCGGGGGCGCGCGCTTCGTCCAGAGCGCGATCGAAATCCGCGCTCGATGAAATGTGGAAGGAGCGATACTGGTAGCCGGAAGCGAGCAGCCGGTTGACGATCGATCCGAGCACGGCTTCGCGCAGAAACGGATGCGGCCCGAAAATTACGATTGCGGGGTCGAGCGACTTTCGCGACTCGGCGGATTTGAGGAATGCAAGCGCGGATTCAAGCGGCATCTGACGTTCCGGGTGCGCGCCCCGCGGTGTTAGAACCCTTCGGCCATCGAAGCGTAAAGGTTCTTCGCGACATTTTTCATCATCAGGTCTTTCGCTGACGAGGTCTGAGTCTGCGCAACCTGCATGTCAGTCATGCCCGCGATATCGGCGCCGCGAAGGTTGCCCTGCACGAATTCGGGAGTGCCCGGAACGACGGCTTGGGCGACGACCGGCGCGTGCTCGGCATACGAAAACCCGTGGCCCGACCAGATAATTTTTCGTTTGCGGAGATCTTTCAGCGACGCTTTCACCGTCATGTTCTCGTTGTAGATTGTCGGTTCCAGGACCGAGTTGAACGAGGTCGGCAGAGGCGTAAAGGTGACGATTTCACCGCTCAGCTCGAGGTCCGCATCGGCGGCGCTATCCACGATACGCAGGCGATCATGGGACGCGACTTCGTCGTCGAGATAGCGCATGAAGGTGTCGTTGATCCCGGTCTCGCGCGTCATGTTGGTAAACCGGGGGATATAAATTGTCTTCGCGTCTTTCGGCAGATTCGCGCCCGACGCCGCAAAGCCGTAGCCGCATCCCGCGCACGCGATGCAGGCGAAAACCGTGCCCAGCAGCGCGGCGGCGATACTACTGTGCCTTGAGCGCGTCATCGGTCGCGGCAGCCTCGCCTTTCTGCTTGAGGTTTAGGCTCGACGCGAGCTGGTCGAGCACTCCGTTCACGAAGCGCCCCGAGTCCTGATCGCCGTAGCATTTGGCGAGCTCGATCGCTTCGTCGATCGTGACCCGGGCGGGGATATCTTCGAACCGCATCAGCTCGTACAACGCCATCCGCAGGATATTGTGATCGACGCGCGACAGCCGCCTAATCTTCCAATGCTCGAGCGCGTCGCCTACGGATTTGTCCAGCGCCGGGATTTCGCCGCATACGCCGTCAACGATCCGCATCGCGAAGCTTCGCACGCGAGGGTCCGCGGGAAAGCTGTCGAAGAACAGCAGCAAGTCTTCGTTCGAGGCGCCGCCGCAAATGTCGATTCGGTACAGCGCCTTGAGCGCAAGCTCGCGCCCTTCGTGTCGGATTCCCATGAGTATTCGCGACCAGGCTCAGGTCAGGAGTTTCAGCTCTGAAAGCAGATGCCCGAGTTTTTCCTTTTTGGTCCGCAGGTATCCGATATTGGCGTCGTGCGGCGCTACTTCGAGCGGCACGCGCGTGACAGTCACTCCGTAGCGGCGCAGGCTTTCGATCTTGTGCGGGTTGTTGGTCAGCAACTTCACTTCGCCCACGCCCAAGTCGCGCAAAATCTGCGCGCCGATTCCGTAGTCGCGCAGGTCATCATCGAAGCCAAGCTGCAGGTTCGCTTCGACCGTATCCAGCCCCGTATCCTGCAGCGCGTACGCGCGAATCTTGTTCCCGAGCCCGATTCCGCGGCCCTCCTGATGGAGGTAGATGATCACGCCGGCGTCGGCTTCGAGAATCCGGCTGACCGATTCCTGCAACTGCTCGCCGCAGTCGCATCGCCGCGACTCGAACACGTCGCCGGTAAGACATTCCGAATGCAGCCGCACCAGCGCGGAGCGTCCGCCGCCGACGTTGCCCTTCACCAGGGCCATATGCTCGCGTCCATCTACTATATTGCGGAATATCACCGCTTTGAATGCGCCCTCGTGCAGCAAGAACGGAACGTCGGAGACCCGGTGCACCAGGGTCTCGTTCGTCAGCCGATACGACACCAGCTCACGGACGAATACGATCGGTAGCTCGTGCCGAGCCGCAAATTCTTTCAGGTCGGACAGATTCGCCGCCTCGCCGTCGTCGCGCAGAATCGTGCATAGCGCCGCCGCGGGTCCCAGCCCCGAGCATCGCACCATATCGACCGCGCCTTCCGCGCGCCCGATTCGCATCATCACGCCCCCCGCCAGCGCCATCAGCGGCAGCACATGCCCCGGCATCACGATGTCCTCGGGTCCGGTGGCCTTGGATGCGACCACCTGAATTGTGCGCGCGCGGTCGCTGGTCGAGATTCCTGTGGTCACGCCCTCGCGCGCTTCGACCAGCACGCCGGCCTGCTCTGGCTGGCTGCCGTTGTCGGAGGAGGTGGCCAGCGGGATTCCGAGCTCACGCATCCTCTTGTCGGTAATCGCGATCGAGACGACGCCTCGCGCTTCGCGCGCCATGAAGTTAACGTGGTCGGGTGTGACTTTCTCAGCCGCCATCACGACGTCGCCCTCGGCGTCGTCGCGCTCCTCGGCGACCATCACGACCATTTTAGCGTCGCGGATTCGGCTGAAAACGTCTTCAAGCGAAGTGGTGGACATCGGATTAGCTCGCAAGGATCAGATGTTATCATCACGATACACACGCGACCAGCGCGCCGGGGGTTCGGTAGTGCTCGATTTTCGAGGACCGCACGTGACTTCGCAGAACCGCCGCATGATCGGCGGCAAAAAAGAATCGACCGAACTCCCTAACTCCTTCCCGCACGGGAAGAGGAATCAGAGCCATTTCCATAAGTAATTCGGGCTTTATGACGGGGGCCGTGCGTTTAGCGCCGCCGCGGTCTGAGCCGTTCGCAACGGACTTTCAGTTGAATCTTTCGAGCTAAATCACAACTCGCGCGCGACCGTCCCGATTATCGCCCGCAGCTCGCGCTCGTGCCGCTTCCAGGTGAACTCACGCGCGGTTGCAAGTGCGATGGGACCGAGAGCCGCGCGCGTCTTGAGCATGCTTCCCAGCCGCAGCGTCACTTCGTCCGGATCGGCGGGATGCTGCACGACCGCCCTTAGCAGCTCCGGCGGCATCAGTTCGGCAACTCCGCATGACGCGCTGGTGAGCGCGGGGATTCCGCACGCCATCGCCTCGAGTGCGACGTTGCCGAACGGCTCGAACATAGAAGGCAACGCGAACGCGTCGGCGGCCTGAAAGAACCGTTGGACTTCGGACTGCGCTCCTGCGAAAACTACCCGGCCGCGAATTCCCAAGCGCATCACCAGCCGCTCGCAAGACGCTCTTGAGCGATCATTCCCGACCACGATCAGATAAGGGTCGTTGGCCAAGCCGGGCAGGGCCTTGAGCAGTGAGCCGAGTCCCTTGCGCGCGAACCCGTTGCCGACAAACACGATCATCACTGCCGATTCCGGAATCCGGTAGCGCGTCCGAATCTCGTTTCGCACCTCCACGCCGGCGGCAGGCTGGAAACGTTCGAGATCGACGCCGTTATAGAGCGTTATCACGCGATTAGGTGGAATATCGAAAATCCTGATCAGATTGTCGCGGACCATGTTCGAGACCGCGATCACGCGACGCAACGCGGGCGACTTGAAGCCGAGCCGCTCGATAATTGTCTGGGCGCGATGATACGGCGACAGGCGCATCGCGAGCGCGCCCGCTTTTCCGCGCCACAAGCGCGCCGCGCGCAGATAGGACACGTGAGCGCCGCCGCCGGAGCGCAGGATGTCGGCGCCAATCGTGCGCGCGAAACTCAAGATCAGATCGGTGCCGTCACGCCGGGCGGCAGCCGGCGCGGCGTATGCGAAACGCACAAGCGCCAGTGCACGCGGGAGAGGCGGTCCGCTCACCCGCTGAACTTCCAGACCCGGGGCGGACGCGCGAATCTCGTCGGCATAGACGGTGATCTGGTGCCCCGCGCGCGCAAGGATGCCGGCCGTGACCATCAGGTCGCGTTCGGTACCGCCGCCCGCGGGATCGAAGCGGCGCGCGAGTATGGCTATGCGCATCGTGCCTGTTCCGCGTGAGCCCTGTCGTGCGCAGCACGGCGGCGTATGCTAAATTCTGCATCGGGCTGTGAGGTGCGGTGATGATCGAGATTCAATGCACTAGCTGTCATACGCGATACCGAATCGACGAGCGGGTGCTTCCCGACGAAACCCCGACCTTCAAGTGTTCGCGATGCGGTCATGTTTTCAATGCCGATCCGGGCGCCGCGCACTCCAAGAAAGCTTCGGTGCGCGATATCTCCAGCGCCCCGCCGCGTCCGCAACGCTTCGACAGTCCGCCGGTAGCACCTGAGCCGCCGGAGATCGAACCTGAAGCGCCCGCCGCGCCCGAACCGATCGAACCTCCGCGCGCGGCCGAACCGGCACAACCGCAAGCGGCGGAGCCTTCGACCGACGACTTGATGAGCCGGCCGTTCTCGCGCGAGCCCGACGAGCAGGATGAGGGCGGGAATCTCACTTTCGATTTCAGCGACGAGGGAAAGCCCGGCGATCTGGAAGACATTCCCGACGCTCCGATGCACGCCAAGGATGGTGCCGAATGGCAGGTTGGTGAAGTTCCGGAAGAATCGGAAATTTCCAAAGACGCCAGAAGTTCCGTCGGGTTTGTCGCCGCCGCCGCACCGCCTTCGCCGGTCGCGCTCTCGCGCGTGGATCCGCCTCGTCCGCCACAGCGCGCCAACTCCGAGAAGCTGCAATTCGCGCAGCCGCGCTTCACTTCCGCTGCCGCATCGGGTGGTGCGCGCGTGGCGAGTGCCGAAAGAAATTATATTTCCGACCGGCTGCCCGACGATCTCGCGTATATTGAATCGCGCGGCGCGGCGCATTCCGCGGGATGGTTCGTCGGCGTATTCTTTCTGGTTGCGGTCGGCTTCGGCCTCGCAAGCATGATCATTTGCGGTGCGCCTGTGGCA
Organism: Binataceae bacterium (SeqCode); assembly: GCA_050736695.1. Taxonomy (GTDB): domain Bacteria; phylum Desulfobacterota; class Binatia; order Binatales; family Binataceae; genus JBARDN01. Next base: position 10,307 of record JBOHWH010000108.1, read on the forward strand.
AGCGCGCGGATGCTCAGCCAACTGCCGGGCTTCGGCGCCCGTTTCACCCGGCCTGTCGTGCCCGCGACCTTGGTCGCACTGCGCGACGTGCGCGCGCAGTACCTGCCGATCAAGGGAGGTGCGACCGCGCTGATGGTGAGCGGCACAGCCGAAAATGTCGGTAACGATCCGCTTCACGACATCCTCATCGCGATCGATTTGCTTGACGGCACGCAGCGCCAGATCGGAGGGCAGGCGTCGTATTGCGGCAACGGCCTGTCCGAAAAGATGGTAGGTGAAATGACTCCGCGCGAGATCGAGTTTCTGCAGCGGCTCGATCCGCAAAGAAATTTCGCGGTCGCCTCCGAGCACTCAGCGCCATTCCTGATGGTCTTTATCGATCCGCCGCGAAAGACGGCGACGCTCAGAATCTCGGTGGCCAAGGCTGCCGCCTCGACTTTGCCCGCCGCCGCGACCGTGCCGCGCACGTAAGCGCTATTCCTTCTCGCGCGCGACCAGTTCGGCGTATTCGTCCGCATCCATCAGATCTTCGAGATCGGACGGATCGTTCATCCGCACCTTAATCAGCCATCCGTCGCCGTATGGATCTTCGTTGACGACTTCCGGTGTCTCGGGCAAATCTTCGTTGACCTCGATCACCGTGCCGCTCACCGGTGCGTAAAGGTCCGAGACCGCCTTGACCGACTCGACCACTCCGAACGGGTCGTCCTTGCTGATCTTCTCGCCGACCGCGGGTAGCTCGATATAGACGATTTCGCCCAGCTGGTCCTGCGCGTGATCGGATATGCCAACGGTCGCGACTGATTCCTCGGTCGTGACCCATTCGTGCTCTTTTGAAAATTTGAGTCCCTGCGGGATCTCCATGACTCCTCCCCGGATCCGGGATCTCACGCGCGCGTCACTCGCGATTTTGTGATCCGCCAGTCTGCGCGATCCCTTCAATTCATCAAGCGCGACGCCCTTACTCTTGTCAAGTTCCGAACCGGGCGCGATCGCGGTTTCTCGTTCACTGAAACCCTTGACTAGCGAAGGCTGGCTCCGCTCAAGCCGGCGCGAAAGTTTCCGCGCGTTTCGCGGCCCGGACCCCGCGATTCGTGTTAGCATCACGGGCCGTGGTCTCCGGATCGAAGTATCAACCAGTAAAAAGACGCGAAGGAGAATGAGCCAAGGAGAATCAGCGATGATGATCGGAGTTCCGACCGAGATCAAATCTGACGAACGGCGCGTTTCGTTGACTCCTGCCGGCGCCGCCGCGTTCCGGACGCACGGGCATCGCGTGATGGTGCAAAGCGGCGCTGGAATCGGCAGCGGCTTCAGCGACCGCGACTACCGGGCTTCGGGCGCCGCGATGACAAATGGCGCGGCGCAAGTATGGGCGCGCGCCGACATGGTGCTTAAGGTCAAGGAGCCGCAGCCTAAGGAGTTTCGGCTGATGCGCGCGGGGCAGATCCTGTTCACCTATCTTCATCTCGCCCCCGACCGCGGGCTTACCAACGCGATGCTCTCGCGGCGTGTCACGGGGCTTGGCTACGAGACGATCCAACTCGAAGACGGAAGCCTGCCTCTGCTGGCGCCGATGAGCGAAGTGGCAGGACGGCTCGCGCTCCAATGCGGCTCGTGGTGCCTGCAAGCGCGCAACGGCGGCCGCGGAGTGCTGCTGAGCGGTGCGCCCGGAGTCAGGCCCGGCAAGGTGGTTGTGCTGGGCGGAGGAATCGCGGGCTTTAACGCGTGCCGGGTCGCGGCGGGGATAGGAGCCGAGGTCACGATCCTGGACGTGAATCCTTCGCGCCTGCGCTACCTGAGCGACCTGCTGGCCGGGCACGCGACCACCGTGATGTCGAATCGCGCGACGCTGGACGAGGAAGTGCGGCAGGCCGATCTGGTTATAGGAGCGGTGCTGGTCGCCGGCGCGCGGACGCCCCGGCTGTTGTCGGCGGCGCTGGTTGCGAAGATGAAGCCGGGTGCGGCGATTGTCGACCTATCGATCGACCAGGGCGGCGTCTCGGAGACCTCCCGCCCGACCACGCACGGCAAGCCAACCTTCATCAAAAGCGGCGTAGTGCATTACTGCGTGACGAATATGCCCGCGATGGTTCCGCATACCTCCACCTACGCGCTGACCAACGCGACGCTGACATACGCGCTCGATATCGCGGACCGCGGGCTACTCGAGGCCGGACGCTCAAACAAAGCGATTCGGCACGGACTCAACACCTACGACGGATACGTGGCGCATCCAGCGGTAGCGCAAGCCTTGCGGATGAAACCGCACTCACCCTGGGATTGAGCAGCCGCGCGCAGCGTCTTTCACACCGCCCGATCAGGTAGAGGATGGGTGAGCGTCAATTCTCAGCGGGCGCGATCGCGACGCGCGACTAAGAAAGAGCGTAACTCGATCCAGGTGGCTGCCTGCGCCACTGGCGAGGTTCCTCGCGACATGTGCTTCGCCGTTTGCCAGATCTCGGTCGAAGTTTGGAAGTCCGCTCGCGCTCGGAATGACAATTTAGCGCTGCGCTTTTTTTCATTCCGAGCGCGGGCTGGCGATAGAAATCGCGCCGCGCTTTTCAACTCCGGACGGCACCTGCCGCGAGAGCCTGTCCTGAGTGAAGCCGAAGAAAATCTCGCCCTCGGCACTTGCACAACTTCCTATTGCGTTACGCACAGCTCTCCCTGAACGGGGGGCGGCGGACCGGAAAAGACAATTAGTACAGGCCGTTGGCGCCGTTGGAGCTGTTGTAACGCTGCTGGCCGGATTTGATCTGGCCGTAGGTTCCGGTCTCGAAACGTTTGACGTTTTGCTGCAGGTTCAACTCTCCGTGCAGATCGGCGACGGCCTGTTGCACGCCTTCCTGCGCGATTTCGTTCGCGCGAACCCATCGCGCCGAGTTCTGCACAAAATTCACCAGGTTGAAGATGTTCTGCGACAGCGCCTTTTGCGATTTTGTGAAGCGCGCCGTCCAGACCACCTGTTTGCTTTTGACATCGACGAATTTCAGCCCGAAGGTTACCGACGCCGGCTCGGCGGACGCATACGCAAGCCCGACCCGCTCTTTGTAGCGCTCGACGGTGCCGTAAAGGACGCCGTCGGCCGAAACCAGGCGCCCGAGTTCGAGCGCATTCTGATCGATATTCTGCGCAGTCGTCGGCGGCAGCTTCTGCATCGCCTGCGCCACGTCATCCTGCGGGATCAACTCCCATCCGCCGGCGACCGCCACCTGGCTGTAGAGTTCCGCCGTAATCGCGTCACCCGCGCCGGGCGCCAGCGGCTCGGCGCCGGCAGGAGGCGCGTCGGCGATCGGCATAACGGCGATTCGATCGACGGTAATCGTTTTGATCGAGCGCACCGAATGCGTCGTCACATCCTTGGGCGACAGATCGGAGACGGTCTGCTTGGCGCCTTCAAAGGTTTCCGCCGTGACTTCCGCGCATCCCGCGACCATCAAGGCGGCCGCGAAGGCCAAAGCAAGATGCGCGATTCGCTTCGCCGTCATGAGGTTACCTTGATCGACAACTCGCGGAGCTGGCGCGGATCGACTTCCGAGGGCGCGCCGCTCATCGGATCGACTGCCTTCTGCGTTTTCGGAAACGCGATCACGTCGCGCAGCGAATCCGTTCCGCACAGCATCATGCACAATCGATCGACACCGAATGCGCATCCGCCGTGCGGCGGCGCTCCATAGCTAAGCGCTTCCATCAGAAATCCAAATCGCTCCAACGCCTCTTCGCGCGACAATCCGAGCAACTCAAATATCTTAAGCTGAAGTTCCCGGCTATGGATACGGATCGAGCCGCCGCCCAACTCCTGCCCGTTCAGGACCATGTCGTAGGCGATTGCGCGCGCTCCAGCCGGCGCCGAGTCGAGCATCAGCAGGTCGTCAGGATGCGGCGCGGTGAATGGATGATTGACCGAGACGAGGCGTTTGTCCTCGTCGCTGTACTCGAACAGCGGAAAATCGACGATCCACAAAAATTTGAGCTCGTCTTTTTTCGCGAGCGCGAATTTTGCGCCGAGCTCAAGCCGCAAATCGCCAAGGACTGGGCGGACTTTGCCCGCCGCGCCCGCCATCAGCAGCATCGTGTCGCCGGTCTTCAGATCCGCAATCGATGCCGCGCTCGCGCGCTCGGCGTCGGACAGGAACTTCGCGATCGGTCCTTGCCACGCGCCGTCCTGCGCCTTGATCCACGCAAGGCCCATCGAGTAGCGGGTGCGCACCGCCTCGGTCATCTCGTCGAGTTCGCGGCGGCTAAGCTGATTTGCGCCGGGCAGATTTATCGCATACACCGCGCCGCCCTGCGCTATCACCTCGGCAAAAACCTTGAACGCGGCCGCTGCAAACGCGGAAGTCAGATTCTTGATCTCCAGTCCGAAGCGGAGGTCGGGCTTGTCGGTGCCGAAGCGTTCCATCGCCTCGGCATACGGCATCCGCGCAAACGGCGGCTTGATATCGATGCCGAGCACGCGTTCGTATGCGGCCGCGACCATCCCTTCGGCGATCGACTGCACGTCTTCGGGATGCGGGCAGGTCATCTCGAGATCGATCTGGCTGAACTCCGGTTGGCGATTCGCGCGCAAGTCCTCGTCACGGAAGCATCGCGCTATCTGGTAGTAGCGATCGAATCCGCCGATCATCAGGATCTGTTTCAGGATTTGCGGCGATTGCGGCAGCGCGTAGAACTTGCCGGGATTAACGCGGCTCGGCACCAGGTAATCGCGCGCGCCTTCGGGCGTGGATTTGAAAAGAATCGGCGTCTCGACGTCGACAAATCCGTGGTCGTCGAGAAAATTACGAATTGCCCGGAGCGCTTGATGCCGCCAGCGCAGATTTCGCTGCATCGCGGGCCGGCGCAGATCCAGATAGCGATACTTGAGGCGAACCTCCTCGGCGGCGGTATCCTCGTCACCAATCGGAAAGGGCGGCGGCGGCGAGGTGTTCAGAATCTCGAATGCGCTGACCGCGATTTCGATTTCACCGGTCGGCAACTCGGCATTGACGGTGCCATCGGCCCGGCCAACGACTTTGCCGCGCACCGCGACAAAGAATTCGCTGCGCACCTGCGCGCCGGACTGATGCGAACCTGCGTCGCGTTCAGGATTCAGAACCAGCTGAACGATTCCCTCATGATCGCGAAGATCGATAAAGATAAGTCCGCCATGGTCGCGCCGGGTCTGCACCCAGCCCAGCAGCGCGACTTCGCGCCCCGCGTCCGCCGCGCGCAGCGTGCCGCAATAATCGGTGCGCGGCCACGGCGGCAGTGGTGAATATCTCTGATCTTTGTCCATGTGAAATACGCTTTGCGTGCAGGCTGCGCATCAAGCAAACTTGGGAGCTTCGTAGCGCATTGAAGAATACACGCGAAAACTGATCGAGCGAAGTCATCACTCCGAACTGGTCTTGTCAGCTAGTTTTTGAACGATTTCGCTGCGTTCGACCGGTTCTGGCTCACCGAGGATCGAATTGTTCATTTCGCGCAATTGCACGACCTTTTGGTCAACTTCATTTTGACCAATGATAATGATGAAGCGCGCTTCCGTGCCAATAGCGTCTCGCAGCGACGACCTGAGCTTAATCCCCCACATAACGTCAACGCGCAACCCGATAGCCCTGAGTTCGTATGCCAGAAGAAACGAATCAAGTAATGCCGCAGAACCCATTCCGATAATCGCGGCGTGCGGGGGAATGGCCCGCACAAGTTTCCCCAGCCACGACTTTGACTGAGAGATAGGTGCCTCAGGTTGCAGGGCCCGATCTTGCTGGTAATCATTAATTGCATCGGTGATCGCCAAAACCAGTCTGTCAACACCCACGGCAAATCCCACGCCGGGGATCGCTGCACCGCCCAACGCTTCAACGAGACCGTCATATCGACCGCCCGCCGCGACGGCATTTTGTGATCCAACGGAGTTCGAAACGACCTCAAATACTGTGCGAGTGTAATAATCTAACCCCCGCACTAACCAGGGATTCTCCTCGTATTGGACACCTGCGTTGTCGAGGAAAAGTTTGACTGAATCATGGTGAAGCTTGCAGTCTTGGCAGAGAAAGTCGATGCTTCGGGGCGCGTCGCTCGATCGGATCCACGACGCATCGATCTTGCAGTCCAACATACGGAGCGGGTTGCGCGTGAGCCGTCGTTTGCAGTCGACGCAAAGCCTTTCAAAATTGCTTCGCCCGAACTCGATCAGCCTCTCACGGAATGCGGGCCGACAATCCGCGCAACCCAGGGAATTCAGCTGCGTCACAAGTCTAATTTCGAATTCGGGTTTGATATGGAAAGCTTTCGTTTCTTTCACTCTCTGATTCAACGCTACCCTTAATTCGTCGATCATCAGAATCAGTTCGGCATCCACCAGCGGGTCAGTGCGGCCAAAAATCTCGACGCCGAACTGCCAAAACTCTCGGTACCGCCCCTTCTGCGGGCGCTCGTAGCGAAGCATTGGCCCCGAGTAAAAGAATCTTTGATAATTTTGCCCCTCTTGGCTGTTGCCAAAACCAAGGTCGAGGTAAGCGCGCACCACGCCCGGCGTACCTTCGGGACGCAACACCATCGTTTCCTCGCCGGCGCTCTCGGAGGGTCGCTGGACCACGTACATCTGTTTCTCAACCAAATCCGTGGTGTCGCCGGAAGATCGAGCGAAGAGGTCAATCCGCTCTAAGAGCGGAATTCTCATCTCATTGATAGCGTGAAGCGCAGCGACGTCTCGGGCCGTCCGCTCCACAAGGCTCATCAACCAAGCCTCCCGTCCAATGACGTCCCGATACCCTCGCAGTTTCGCAATCTTTTGTATCTTCATATCTTCGAATCAGCGCATCGCGTCGCGCAACTCTCGGTAGCCGATTAGCTTGATGCCTTCGTTGGTGAGGAGCCGGCGCGTCTTGTCCGAGGTGAAAAAGCGGAAATCGGCTTCGCGCTGCTCGGGATCGTTGGCGCATCCGCGGAGCTCCGCGCGCGCCAGCGCGGGATGCGCGTATATCTCTGATACACCGGGTCTCAGCGAACGGATTGTATCGGTCCAGAAGCGCTCGGTCTCTTCGAACCTGCGCGCCGGATGCGCCAGAAAATTGTCGGGATAAAGAATTCCGTCGCGATCGAGGCCGTCGAGGATCGGGTCGAAGCCCATGCGGCGCATGAATCGCCGCGGCGTCATCCTAATCGGCAGCTTATAGTCGCGCGCCAGGCGCCAGTAGATCTCGTGATAATCGGCGCGCAGATGTAGCGGTCCCATGTGCGAATCGATATGGGTCGCGTCGATTCCGGCGGCAAGCGCCTTGTCGATCTGCCCGCGCAATTCCTTCTCGACCTCGTCCAGACGAGCGTTCGCGTAAACCTGCGGCACGTCGGGCCACAGATAGCCGCGCGAGTCGGCCAGCGACGGCACCACCCCCGCGCCGAGAACAGGACCCCATTTGTAGGATGGCCATTCGCTGTTGAGCGTCAGATGCACGCCCAAATCGACCGCTGGATTTGCGCGCGCGAAATCCGCCGCCTCCTCGAACCATGGGCAGGTCGTCAAAATCGTCGAAGAGCTGAACAGACCGCCACGCAGGCCCTCGATCGTGGCTTCGTTCTCGTCATGGCACATGCCGAAGTCGTCGGCATTGATGATGAGCAGGCGCGCGTCGCTTGGGTAACCAAGCTTCTCGGCGGTGGACTTTTCCGGTGGCTTCTCTTCCATGACGCGGTTCCGATCAAATCTAAACTAATGCGCGCGAGAAACAAAAAGAGGCCGCCTTTTCGGGCGGCCCCTTTTTAGGCGCCGTTTAAGGCTTGAGCCGTTAAATGGTCAGCACATTAATCGTGCAGGCGGAGCCAAGCCCGATTACGTGAGCCTGACCGGCCTTGGCGTTGGGAACCTGCCGGTCCTTCACGCGCTCATCCTGGGTGAGATGCCACACCACCTCACAGATGTTCGCGATGCCGGTCGCACCGAGAGGATGCCCCTTCGAGAGCAATCCGCCCGAGACGTTGACCGGAGAGAATCCGCCCAGGCTGGGATGCACTCCGCCCTTCTTGTCGATAAACTCGCCCGCCTCGCCGTCGCCGCACAGGCCGAGGTTCTCGTAATGGACGAGTTCCGCAGTCGCGAAGCAGTCGTGCAATTCGGTTAGCGCAATGTCCTTGGGTCCGATGCCGGCCTTTTCGTAGGCGAGCTTGGAAGCGCGCCGCGTGAGCGTGCTCACGTCCGGCAGCGTCAGGTCGCGATCGGTGTACGGATCGGAGGTGAGGATCGAAGCCGCGATCCGGGGGCGTTTGCGTCCGCCGGCGAGCTGCTTGAGCTTCTCCTCAGAGACGAGGATCGCGGCCGCCGCGCCGTCACCGGTCGGGCAGCACATGTAGAGTGTGTTCGGAAACGCAACCATGCGCGCATTCATCACGTCTTCGAGGGTGACTTCGTTGCGATACTGCGAGTACTGATTCTTGGTCGCGTGCTTGTGCGATTTCACCGAAATTTTTGCGAAGTGTTCGAGCTTGGTGCCGTACTTGCGCATGTGCTCGATTCCCGCCTGTCCGAAAACCGCGGGCATAAGGCCCGAGCCGAGCTTGCCCTCGCTCGAATACGCGGGGTCGCCGGCCCCGGCTCCGCCCAGAAGGCCCTGCTTGCCCATCTGCTCGACGCCGACCGCCATCGTCACGTCGTACATCCCGGCTGCAATCGCCATGTAGGCCTCGCGAAACGCGGTCGAGCCGGTCGCGCAGGCATTGGCAACGTTGATTACCGGAATGCCGGTCTGGCCGATCTGCTGCAGGATGCGCTGGCCGACCATGGCGTTGGACTGGTACAGGTTTCCGCACGCAAACATCTCGACGTCTTTGATTGCAACGCCAGCGTCCTTCATCGCGAGCAATGCGGCCTCGCCACCGAGTTCAGGAACGGTCTTTTCCGGATAACGGCCGAACTTGATCATTCCGGTTCCGAGTACATAAACGTTTCTCATTTCAAAACCTCCTGGCGGCCCGGCCATCGGTCAGGTCCGTCGATTTACGCATGCGCGTTGGTTTGGGCCGCGCCTCTATTTGCTGGGCTTATACTGGAACGCAACGACGTCGTGTCCTTCGCGATCTTTGGAGACGACCGAGGTCACCAGTTCGACCGGCATATCGAAAACTTTGCCGGGGTTTTTCTGCGCTTCGAGCGGATCGACTTCGATCAGGTTCGAGCGCACGCTCACGCCGTCGGGAAGATCGACAATCGCTGTCACATACGGCGTCTTGATTCCGGGGAAGGACTGATGCACGACCGAAAAGACGTAGACCTTGCCCTTGTTCGAGAGCGGCACGGGCTTAAACGCTCCCGCGGTTCCGCACTTGGAGCATGCGACGCGCTTGGGGTCAAGAAAGATCGCGCCGCAGGAGCATTTCTGTCCTTCGAGATGCGGGGTCGCTCCGAGCTTCAGAAACGAAACGATCGGGCGTGGTCCGGTATCAGTTGCGGCCTGGGCCTGTTCAGCCATTGGGTTCCTCCGACACTATCCTGGTAATAGAAAATGCCTGGTAGTAGTAACGTTGCCTGCATTTCCTGATAATCAAAAATGACAAAGCGCCGCCGCGATCCGGGGCGCCTGTCTCTTCCATAAGTCCGTTCATAGTCCGTTGCGAAGTTTCCCACAGCTATGGATTTTCGTCAACCCTGCGCCGGCGTAGGATGAACGCCGCTAATGACCCGCATCGCCGATCAGGTTCATCTTCGGGCCAGTCGCAGAGCTCGGAAATGCTCGATACGCGCGCACATTCATCGATCGCGCCGTCGCATCGACTATTATCGCACCATCGCGGTCCGTTCGCACTACCGTCGCGCCGGTGGCTTCGTAGCGGTCAATCACCGCGGCGGCGGGAAAGTGGAAGCGATTTCGATAGCCATCGGAGATTACCGCGACGATCGGGCGCACCGCCCCGATAAACGCACGGGTTGATGACGTCGCGCTGCCATGATGCGGCACCTTGAGCACCGCCGCGCGCAGATCCTTTCCCGAGGCTATCAGGGCAGCCTCGCCCGGCGCCTCGATATCGCCCGTGAACAGGAAGCTCGATCGGCCGAGCGCGAGCCGCAGCACCAGCGAGTTGTTGTTGTGCGTGTCGCGCTGGGACTCCGGAATTATCGCGCTCACCTTTACCCCGCCGATCGCGGCGAGCGCCGGCGAGTCTGCGATAATCTTAAGCGGTACGCGGTCGCTCGCAAGCGCCGTCATCATCGCCGCGAAACTGCTGTCGGTACTCGTGGCGCCCGACGACCAGAAAGCTCCCGGCGAGAAATTGTCGGCGATATAGGCGAAGCCGCCGAAATGGTCCAAATCGGGATGGCTCAGGACCAGATAATCGACATGCATGATCTTGCGCGACCACAGGTACGGCGCGACCACGCGTTCGCCGTAGTTGTAGCCGCGGAATGCGCCGCCGGCGTCGATCAGCATCACGCGCCCTCCCGGAAAGCGGACCACGGCGCCGTCGCCCTCCCCCACTGCCAGGAACGTGACGCGCAAGTCGGGACTGAAATAGCGGTCGCGCAGCCACCATCCCGCGTCGCCGGCCACAATCACGACGAGTACCGCGGCGACAGCGCTTCGCCATCCGAAGCGTGCGGGATTCCTGGGTTCGATCGAATCCGCAATCCGCGATTCGGGCCCTCTTGCGATACGCGGATCTCTCTTCATCGGCGCGCCGAGCCATAGGAGCAAAGCGCCGTATGCGAGTGCGAGCTCGAGCATCGTCGGCGTGAAGACTCGCGTCCATGCGGCGGGCCAGGAGAGAAACCAGCCCGCAAGATAGTTCGACAACTCCAGCGCGTCGCCCCCGATCCATAAAATCGCGCGTGCCGGCGGCATCCAGATAAAGCTCAGCAGCGCGGCGGCCAGGCCGCATAGGGTTGCGAAGAATCCCATGATCGGCACGACGATCGCGTTGGCGAACAGGCCGACGATCGCGAACTGGTTGAACTGGTAGGCCGTCAGCGGCGCGGTTCCCAGCATCGCCCAGAACGATACTGCGACGTAACCGAGCACACCGGCCGCAATCGTCCATCCTCTGGCGGGCGCCTCGCGCGGCAGGCGTCCGCGATAGCGCCGCCAGGTTAGCCACGCCGCAAAGCGCTGCATGCCCACGATGATCGTGATCACCGAAGCGAACGAGAGCTGGAAGCCGACATCGGCGGTCGAGCCGGGAATCGCGACGCAGATCACGATCGCGGCAAATGCGAGGCTGGCCAGCGCCTCGCGCGAGCGATCGATAACAATCGCGAACATGTATGCGAGCACCATGACCAGCGCGCGCACGGTCGAAACATGATGCCCCGCGATCGCGGCGTAGGCGCATACGGCGGCACCGGCCGCGATCGCGGCGACTTTATTGGCCCATCCACGGCTCGCAAGCCCCGGCGCAAGCATCATCAGGAGGCGCACGAGCGCGAATATTGCAGCGGCGACGAAACTCAGGTGCAACCCGGAGATCACGAGCAGATGCGCCATTCCGGTGCGCGCGAAACGCTCGCGCAAATCCTCGGTGATCCCGCCGCGATCGCCGATCACGATCGCGCGCATCTCGGCGCGCTCGGGATTTTGCAGATTCGCGTCGAAGAATGCGCCGATTCGCTCGCGCAGATTTTCGATCGCGCCCGCGACCAGCGGCATGCGGTAGCCGACTATCGAAAACGCGGCGGTTCCGTACGAATGCCCTGGCGCGGTGATCGTCGCCGCGATTCCGGCGCGCGCAAGGAAGCCCTCGTAATCGAATTCACCCGGGTCGCCTTCGTTACGCGGAAAGCGCAGCCGTCCGTTGATACGAATCTCGTCGCCGATTCGGAACCGCGCGGAATCGAGCACCGCGATTCGCACCCGTCCGCTCGAAGCGGACAACGCGGCACCCGCCGCCGCCGCGCGATTAACCGCGATATACAAATGCGTCAGTCCCGGCAGGCGCTCGGGCTCGCGATCGACGGTACCTTCAAGAGTGATCTTCTGCCCGTCGGCGAAACTCCGGATCGAATTCGGCGCGACATTCGGTGCGAGCAGATCGCGCACCGGGATTGTCGCCGCCGCGACCAGCGCGATTATCGCAAGCGTGTAGCCAAGCCGCGGCCGCGCGAACAGATACGCGCAAATCGCCGCGATCGTCAACGCCAGCGCAATCCAATCGGGAGCGGAGTGGCGAAAATTTCCAAGTCCGTCGCCGAGCGCGATCGCTCCGGCGACGACGTAGATT
>JBOHWH010000109.1:0-4232 GCA_050736695.1 Binataceae bacterium (SeqCode)
GCCGAAAAGCGCGACCATCATTGCGTGCGACAAGTGTTCTGCGCTGATCGCGCCGCTCGGCTTCACCGACGTGCGCGAGCTCAAATGGGGCGAATCGACCGAGGTAAAGGGGCTGACCGTGCGCGCGATGGCTGCCAATCATTGGGGCAAGCGATGGCCGCCGCTCGGCGCGGACTACGGCTTCAACAGCTACGTGCTCGAAAAAAATGGTGTGCGGATGCTGCTGGCGTGCGATAGCGCAAATACCGACGTCTTCTCGGCGCTCGCGAGCGATCCTCCTGAAGTTGCGGCATTTTCGATTGGTGCTTACGATCCCTGGATCTGGAATCACGCCAACCCAGAACAGGTCTGGTCGATGTTCCTGCAGACCGGCGCAAAGTATCTGCTGCCGATTCATTGGGGGACGTTCAAGCTTTCGCGAGAGCCGATGGACGAGCCTCTTTCGCGGCTGATCCGCGCGGCCGGGGATCAATCGAATCGAATCGTGCTGCGGCAAATCGGCGGCACCTGGCAGCTTCCGGAGAATGACGCGGCAACAGCGAATCCGACGCCGCGCGCGGCGTCATCCGCCAAGCGTTGACTGCGCCCTCGCTTCGGCGATCCGGCTGCGCGCGACCGCGGCATAAGCCGGATCGCGCTCGATTCCAATCCATCGCCGGCCGAGCATCTCGGCGACAACTGCCGTCGTCCCAGTACCGAGAAAACAATCCAGCACCAGATCGTCACGATTGGTCCACAGCCGCACGATTCGCTTAACAATCTCGAGCGGCTTCTGCGTGGGATGGCGTCCGCTTGCGCGTTGCGACTGCAAGGTCCGGCACATATTCAGATATCTATTCGAGAGCAGTCATGCACTGCGCGGGAGCGCCCCAGTCACCGGCTGTGCTCTGAGTGGTTCAGACACTCTCACGCGGCTCTTTACAGGCCGCAGATTCTTTCGGCGCTTAGGCCAGCGTTTGGTCACGCGTTGCGCCGGCGGCGGTGAATCTTCGTCAGCGCGAGATACGGCGTTCGGCGTTATCGGCATACCTTGACGAATCTGTGCGGCCTTCAGCACTGGGAATAGCCTGCCGCCGACGGTGCTTGGTTTTCCGAGTTTGCCCCCAGCGAGAATATCCCACCAGTTGCGGCGCGTAAAGGATTCCCATCGAGCAAACGGCCGGAAGGCCTCACTGACGCGATACGATCCACCTCCAGCAGGAACGACAAACTGCTTGAATTGCTTGGACCAATAAGTAGGGAACGACGCACCGTGCCAAGTCGTCGCAGACTTTAAATCCCCCTTTGTAAAAGGCTTCTGAGACTTAAAGTGCGTGACGAGAAATTCAAAGACGTGTCTTTGATTCTCCTTTCTCTTTTCGTCAGCTTTCGTCACCATCCCCCTTCCCTCCGGTCATAGTGCAGCTATGTTCGCTCTGGCGACAAAGGCCTCAAGCTTGAGAATTTTAACTTTTCCCGACAACCTCAGGTAAGCGTCTAATCCGCCGCTCGTGTAAAAATCGCGCAGCTTCCAACCATCACCGCCGAGCACTATGTACGCCCGGCTGTAACTGCCTGTTAGCAGAGTCTCTTCAAGGCAGATTAGCTCAAAGGGGACCTTCTGTTCGGCAGTTCCTGACACTTGCTGCCACTTGAGCGAAATAATTATTCGTTCGCTTCCCGTTTCAGCCACGACATCGACGATTTGTTTTCCGCCGCCAAGACGGTCGCCGATTCGTTGTTGGGTGCGGTAGGCGTATCCGCCCTTTTCCAGCGCTGGCAGCACCATCCGCTCCAAAACCGCGCCAGTACGCGTGTCACGCGGGGGCATCGCCTAGAGGTTCCTGATTGCGAGCACTTCGTCAGCGGGAGTCCGATCCCCTGTGCAGTTTATTAAGCGGGGTGCCTTGAGCAGGACCGTTTCGAAACCAAGGCTTCGATAGAGCTCCAAGATTCTGGGGGTCGCCTGGTTCGACAGAACGACCGGACCGGGATGCCTTGCGAGCCATCGTGCCAGCCTCACCTGATCGTCCCAATCGAAGACTTCTTTGGCGTATTGGGTGAACTCCACGTCGTAGGGTGGATCGGCATAAATAAAATCGTCGCTCTCCAGCGGAACTTCCTGAAAATCGACGGACATAAAGTGCCACTGCGCAAACACCGCACGATATTCAGAAAAGTCGGTCTTGTAGCCGATGCTTTTGTACCGGCCGAAGGGGACATTGAACTCGCCGCTCTGGTTGAACCTGCACAGCCCGTTAAAGCAAGTTCGATTCAGAAAGTAGAAGAGGCTCGCAGCCTCGCGGCTATTCTGCTTGCCCTTTCTGACGAGATCATTGAAGCGCGCTCTGTGAGCGTAAAACAATTCCTTTTCATTTCGCATCGACACGATGATGCGCAATCCCTTTTTCAACCAGCGGTAGAAATTTATCGCATGCGGGTTGATATCGTTGATGAGAGCCGCCGGCGCCCTTAAGCCCAGTGACACCGCCAATCCGCCGCACAGTGGCTCCACGAGCCGGCGAGTCCTGTGAGGGCTGCGGAGGCGGCTGAGATAGGGCACCAGCCAGCGCTTTCCGCCCGCCCACTTGAGGGGCGGCTTGATCGCCACGGGCGCATCGACCAACTCCACAACCGCTGCCATTAGCCCGCTAGCTTATAGGAGTTTGAGGCTCCCGTCTCAAGCGTCCTGCGTCTGTTTATCAATAGGCCGCGATCTCCGTCTCAGATCGCGGCGGCGGACCCGGCGGGGCGAAGGTCAGGCACGCTTGCGCTTCTTTGAGAGGTAATCGACCAGCAGGTATTCGCCCAGATGATCGGGGCGCGTGTAGAGTGCGCGGCCGCGATTTATCTGCGTCATCTTTTCGACGAAGGCGCGCAGGCTTGGCGAATCATCGAGCATGAAAGTATTGATCGTGATT
Organism: Binataceae bacterium (SeqCode); assembly: GCA_050736695.1. Taxonomy (GTDB): domain Bacteria; phylum Desulfobacterota; class Binatia; order Binatales; family Binataceae; genus JBARDN01. The sequence goes on from JBOHWH010000109.1 coordinate 2,901, forward strand.
CCCTTGCGCGTGATCCGTTCGACTTCCTTAAGCGTCTCCTGCGCCGCGCGCATGCTGATGCCGCCGAACGAAAGCGGCCACTCGCAATACAGGCGCTTGTTCAGAAAGTACGCGGTCGGCTGGCCGTCGGTGATCACGATGATGTGCTGGTTGCGCGACGGATGCCGGTTCAGCAGATCGGACGCAAGCCGGAGGCCGTCCTGCAGGTTCGTGAACGGGTCGCCCATGTTCCACGAGGCTTCGGGCAGATCTTTGAGCTTGAGCTCGACCGCGCGAGTGAAGAATCCGACGATCGAAAAATAGTCGCGCGGGTATTTCGCCCGAATGAGCGTCTCCATCGCCATCGCGACTTTCTTCGCCGCCGCGAAGCGCCCTTCCCAGCTCATCGACCACGACATATCGAGGCACAGCACCGTCGATGAGGTGCTGGCGAAATCGTTCTCGTAAATCTCGAAGTCGTTCGGGCTAAGCTCGAGCGGAACGCCGGCCTTGCGCGCCAGCGCCTTCTTGAGCGTCGCGACCAGATCGAGATTCAGCGGATCGCCGAACGTATACGGCTTGGTCTCGTCGGGACGCATTTCGGTGACGCCGCGATGGTCGGTGACGTGCGAGCCGCCGCGATCCTTCAGCAGGTTCTGGTAGATATCGCGCAGCGCGAGCTGTCCAATTCGCCGCACGCCCTTGGGCGAGAGCTGAAAATGATCGCCCTTGGGCATCACGTAGCCAGAGTCCGCCAGCAGCACCATCACCTGCTTGAGATTCTGAAAATCCTTGGCCGCCTGCTGTCCGAGGATCTGCTGGAGATCCTCCATCGAGATCGTCTCGAAGTTCCCGGACATCAGGTCCTGCTCGAGCTGGCGCATCCGTTCCATCTCGCGCATCAGGTCCAGCGATTCCTGATAGCCGAGGCTCTTCTGGCCGTGGAACATATGCTGGTTGCGCTCGCGAAAGTTTTCCAGATCGCGGATGTTCTCGTATTCCTCGAGCAGCTCGTCGAAATCGGTTTTGGCTTGCGCGTCCTCGAAGTCGTAGCTCTCGAGCTTGCGGATTGCTTCGGACAGCCGCCGCGGCGTCCGTGCGAGCTCGCGCTGCTTGTCCTCGACGCCGGGCTTCTGCCCCTTCAGCGAATCCAGCGTGTTGCGCTCGCGGTTCAAAATGTCTTCGAGCTTCTGCTCCATCTCGGAGAGCGAGTCCTTGAGATTGAAATCGCGATAGCGCTGGCGCATCTCCTGGCGCAGTTGCTCGATAAACTCCTCGAGGCCCATCACCTGCACGCCGTCGAACTCCATCCCCTGGCGCAACATCCAGTCCATCGCCTGGCGAACGTCGTCG
>JBOHWH010000110.1:0-20335 GCA_050736695.1 Binataceae bacterium (SeqCode)
ATCTTCGGGCGGCGACTCGTACGCGAGCCGCGGCAACAACAGGAGAACCTTGAACCGATGAGCACCATCGACGACGCCCCATCAACCAGTAGCGCCGGCAGTGGCGTTGGCAGCGGTGCGGAAGCCCCCGCCGACTCAATTGCAGGCTTTCTTGGCGCCGACCACCAGCGTATCGCCAAGCTTTGGAGCACGACGCTGTCAGCGTTCGAGCGCAGCGATTTCAATGCGATGCACGAGCGGACGGCTGAGTTTATCGCCGCGATGCGCCGGCATCTGCGGATGGAAGAGCAGATTCTGTTCGCGGCGATCGAAGAGAAGACCGGGCAGAGCAAAACCGGCCCGACCCATGCGATGCGCCTGGAGCATCGCGAGATCGAACGCGTGCTCCACGGCCTGACTCCGCTGCTGACGGTGCAGGAGCGATGGACCGCGATTCAGGCTATCGAAGGCGGGCTAACCGACCCGTCGGCGCTGTTTCGCAGCCACGATGTGAAAGAAGAAACGGTGCTCTATCCGATGGCGGATCGGCTCCTCGGCGCGCAAAGCGCCCGCAAGCTAATCGAGCGGATGCGCACCGAGGTCGATTCACCCAGCGCAATCGCGGCGGGCTGAGCGCCGCATCAGAAAAGAATTCACTGGCGCGGGCGTCCCTGCCCGCGGGAGACGGGCGGCCGCGGGCCGCCACCGGCGATGTACAAGCCGCGCGCCGCGAAGTAACCAGCCTCCTCGAGCGCCTCTTCGCGGGAATCAAGGGCGCCTGGCGCACGGCGGATTCGCCGCGGTCAATACGGCCACTTCCAGTTGTCGATCTCGTCGCGATCGACGCCGTTCTCCAGGGCGTAGTTCAGACTCTCCGTGATTTGATCCTTGAGCCAGTCTTTCACGTGCGATCCGCCGGCGCTTTGGAGCCGGGGAACGCGGTCGATCACGTCGATCGCGAGATCGAAGCGGTCGGTCTGATTGTTGATCGCGAGTTGAAGCGGCGTGTTGATACTGCCGACCTCGCGGTAGCCGCGCACGTGCATATTCTCGTGGTTGTTTCTCTTGTAAGCGAGTTTGTGAATCAGCCACGGATAGCCGTGGAAATTAAAGATGACCGGTTTGTCGATCGTGAAGAGACCGTCGAAATCGGGATCGGTGAGACCGTGAGGATGCTGGGTTGACGACTGTAGCTTGAACAAATCGACCACATTGACGAAGCGCAGCTTCAAGTCGGGGAACTTCTCGCGCAGGATTGCGGTTGCCGCCAGAGACTCGATCGTTGCAACGTCGCCCGAACAGGCCATCACCACGTCCGGCTCGCCACCCTGATCGGTGCAGGCCCAGTCCCACAGTCCGATTCCTTTCGAGCAATGATTGACCGCGGCTTCCATGTCCAGGAACTCGGGATGCGGCTGCTTGTCGGCGACGATAACGTTGACGTAGTTGGTGCTGCGCAGGCAATGGTCGGCGACGCTCAGCAGGCAGTTCGCATCGGGCGGCAGATAGACTCGCGTTACCCGCGCGCTCTTGTTGGTGACCACATCGATGAAGCCCGGATCCTGATGGGTGAACCCATTGTGGTCCTGGCGCCAGACGGTCGAGCTGATGAGAATGTTGAGTGACGATAGTGGCGCGCGCCATGACACCTCGTGGCACTTCTCGAGCCATTTGGCGTGCTGATTGAACATCGAATCGATTACGTGCGCGAACGCCTCGTAGGTCGCAAAAAGGCCGTGCCGTCCGGTGAGCACGTAGCCTTCGAGCCATCCCTCCAGAGTGTGCTCGCTCAGCATCTCCATCACGCGGCCGTCGGGTGCGAGTTCACCGCCGTCAGCGTCTTCGGGCTTGTATTCTTCGAGCCAGGTCTTCTTGGTCGCTTCGTAAATTGCCTGCAGGCGGTTGGACGCGGTTTCGTCGGGCCCGAAGACGCGGAAGTTGCCGGGGTTTTCGCGCATCACGTCGCGCAGAAATTCACCCAGAATAAAGGTATTCTCGCCGTAGGTCTGCGCGGGTTTCGCTACCTTCACGGCGTAATTCTTAAAATCCGGAAGCCGCAGCGGTATGCGCTTCAAGCCGGGGTTGGTATGCGGATTGGCGCTTATCCGGCGCGCTCCCGGCGGCGCCAGTTTCTTGAGCGCGGGAATCAGATCGCCGGATTCGGTAAACAGCTCCTCCGGACGGTAACTCCGCATCCAGGTTTCCAGAAGCTTCAGATGCTTTGGATTTTCGATGACGTCGGGAATCGGTATCTGATGCGAACGCCAGGAACCCTCGATCTTGTGACCGTCGATTTCCCTGGGGCCGGTCCATCCCTTGGGCGTGCGCAGGATGATCATCGGCCATCGCGGGCGCGTGGCCACCTGTGATGCGCGCGCTTGCTTTTGGATTTCGCGGATCGCGATAACGCTGCGCTCGAGCGCCGCCGCTATCGCCTGATGCACCAGCTTGGGATCGTCGCCTTCGACCACGTGCGGCGTGTAACCATGGCCGAGGAAGAGAGTTTGCAGCTCTTCGGACGGAATCCGCGCGAGAATGGCCGGGTTGGCGATCTTGTAACCGTTGAGATGCAGAATCGGCAGCACCGCGCCGTCGCGCACCGGATTCAGGAATTTATTCGAATGCCACGAGGCCGCCAGCGGTCCGGTTTCGGATTCGCCGTCGCCGATTACCGGCACCACCAGCAGATCGGGGTTGTCGAAGGCCGCGCCGGCGGCGTGCGAAAGGCTGTAGCCCAATTCACCGCCTTCATGGATCGAGCCGGGCGTTTCCGGCGTGCAATGGCTGCCGACTCCTCCGGGAAAAGAGAACAACCGGAAAAACCGGCGCATACCGTCCACGTCCTGACTGCGATCCGGATAGACCTCGGAATAAACCCCTTCAAGGTACGAATTTGCCAGTGTCGCCGGAGCGCCGTGGCCGGGGCCTGAAATGTAGAGCACGTTCAGATCGAGCTTGCGGATCAGCCGGTTCAGATGCACCCACACCAGCGACTGCCCGGGATCTGTGCCCCAATGCCCCAGCAGGCGGCGCTTGATGTGCTCGGGCTTTAGCGGTTCTCTGAGCAGCGGATTATCGCGCAAATAGAGCATCCCGGCGCACAGGTAATTCGCGGCGCGCCAGTACGCGTCTATCTCTTCCAGTTCCTTCGCGGATAGAACTTGCTCCATTTTAACCTCACTGGATTTCCTTCGGGGATCGATTGCCCAACAACCGTAGCGCCACGCGCGCGATGTACAACTCTTCGTCGAGCGGGATTACCCACACGGCAATCCGCGAATGGTCGGTTGAGATTTTTGCCTCGCGCGCGTTTGCCTTTTGGTTGGCAGCCGCTTCGAGCTCGATTCCGACCCATTCGAGACCGGCGAGCATCTGCGCGCGAAGCTTGTCGTCGTGTTCGCCGATTCCTCCGCCAAACACAATTGCTTGCGGCGGCCCGGCCGCGACCAGATAGGCGCCGAGATACTTTCTAAGCCGATGCACGAACACGGCAATTGCAAGGCGCGCGCGCGCGTCGCCGCGCTCCGCGGCGGCCGCAACCTCTCGCATATCGGGGCTCACGCCCGAGATTCCCAGCAAGCCGGACTCCTGATTCAGGATCCGATTGATATCGGCCGGTGGGAGCTTCGCGACGTTGAGCAGATAATCGATGATCGCCGGATCCAGATCGCCCGACCGCGACGCCATCACCAATCCCTCAAGCGGAGTCAGCCCCATCGAGGTATCGACCGACCGGCCCAGCCGGATCGCACACGCGGAGCATCCCGCGCCGAGCTGAAATGTGACCAGATTCAACGCCGGCACGGGCTGATTGGTGATCGCGGCATAGCGCTCCATCATCCAGGCGTGACCGATGCCGTGGAAGCCGAAGCGGCGGATTCCGTACTGCTCAACCAGGCGATGAGGCAGCGCATAGGTCCGCGCGGCCGCTGAAAGCGTCTGGTGGAAGGCGGTATCCGGCAGCACGACCGACGGCGTATCGCCTATTTTCTTGCGCACCTCGCGTATCACGGCGATTGTCGGCGGGTTGTGCAGCGGAGCGAAGACCGAGCCGCGTTCCAGCGCCGCCATCACGTTGTCGTCTATGACGCGCGCTTCGATGACATCTTCACCGCCATGGACGATCCGATGCGCCGCCACGTCCAGAGATTTGCCGGGTCCGGCGCCGATAAAATCGAGCCACGACAGCGCGAGGTTCGCGGCAGCCTCGTGATCGGGTACTTCCTGTTTTTTGCTGGTTGGGCGGCCGTCGAAGTCAGTGAAGGTGTAGATCGCACCGGCTCCGATTTCCTCGACCTCACCGTGGGCGTTGCGCTTGCGCTGCAAGGCCGAGTCGAGCTCGAGCAACTCGAATTTCAGCGAAGAGCTGCCGCAATTGAAGACGAGCGCCCGCATCGTCACTCAGGATACCCCGATTCCCGACCCGCTTCTCGTTATAGTTTGTCGGTCCCCTTCCGGCCTGGGCCGCAGGCGAAGGATCTCGCGAAGCGAATCTCCGCGGGCCGCCAACACCTCATCCGTCATTTCGCCGAAGGGAAATCCCGGGCGGAGGGCCACTGCATATGGCGCGGATTGGAGCATCGACGCCTCCGGGATTTCTCGCCCAGGGCTCGAAATGACGATCGAAAGTGCATCCGCTGACACCGAGATATCTATGCCGCCGCGACTGCATCTTGTCCTGAAGCCTGCCGAAGGAAATTCCTGATTACGGCAGATGGTCGCGAGGCGCTCTTGACTCGGGGTTTTTCGCCCGCGCGATCCCCGATCTCTGCGCTTTTTGCAAGACTGCCAGGGCGTTGCGCGATGTCGTAAAATAGAGGGCATGGAGCAGAACACCTCATCTGGCCAAACCGTTTATCCTCACGATCCCAAGGCTCCGAAAAATCCAATCAACCGGCGGCTCGCCTCCGGTGGCCGCTCTGTCTCCGCAGGCAAGCCCTTCGGCAATTTTCTACCAGTAGCGGCCGGCGGCTCGCCGACGCACGCGAAGCGTGGAAGCGGATACGCGAAAGCCGCGGGGCGCACGCGAAATGGGCCGCCGAAAAATCGTATCAAACCCAAGCTCGAAGCCAAATTCTCCAGCATCTTCGCGGATGTTTTTTCTGGAGCAGTTTGAAAATATACCAAACGAACCCACCGAGTTTTTCCCGCGCTGCGCCACGGATCGGCGCGCGGCGCGCGCCCTCAAACAGACCCTTCCCGCCGGAGTTGCGGCGGGCGACCACAAGGGATCGCCCCTACTTTGGAGGATCTGGAATCAGCTTTAGTTTGCCCTGGCGCGCCGGACGCTTGGCGCCTGCGGCCGATGCCGATGCGGCGCCCCCGCCTTTGCGCGGGCGCATCCTGAACGGAGTCTCGGGGGGCTTCTTCACGTTGCGATGGTCCCGGCCGGGGTCGCTCGCATGCGTGCCCGCCGAGCCCGCGGGGGCCTTGAGTGGAGCTGGACGTGCCGAGTCCATCCCAAAGGCCTTGCGCTCGAGTTTCTTGATTTGGTCGCGAAGATCGGCGGCGCGTTCGTAGTCGAGCTTCTCAGCCGCGTCCATCATCTCATGCCGCAGAGCAGTGATTCGCTCGGGCAACTCGTGCGCGGGCAGCAGATCCTCGTCGCGCGGCTTGTCGTCGATCTCCGGCACGACAGCCCATTCAGGCGAGTACATCTCGACCAGCGACGCATCGATCGCCTTGATAATCGTAGCCGGAGTGATGCCGTTAGCCTCGTTGTATGCGACCTGTTTGGCGCGGCGCCGATCGGTCTCGCCGATCGCCCTGGTCATCGAGTCGGTCATCCGATCGGCGTACATCAGGACCAGGCCGTGCAGATTTCGCGCGGCGCGTCCTATCGTCTGAATCAGCGAGCGCGCCGAACGCAGGTAGCCTTCCTTGTCGGCGTCGAGGATCGCGACCAGCGAAACCTCGGGCAGGTCCAATCCTTCGCGCAGCAGGTTGATTCCGACCAACACGTCGAAGTTGCCTTTGCGCAATCCGCGGATAATCTCGACCCGCTCGATCGTTTCGATATCGGAATGCAGGTAGCGCACGCGGATGCCGAGGTCGTGATAATAATCGGTCAGATCCTCGGCCATCTTCTTCGTCAGGCAGGTGACGAGCACGCGCTCGCCCACCGCGACACGCTGGTGGATTTCTTCGAGCAGGTCATCGACCTGGGTCCCGGCCTTGCGCACCTCGATTTTCGGATCGATAAGCCCGGTCGGACGGATTAGCTGCTCGACGATGAGTCCGCCCGAGCGCTGCTGCTCGTAATCGCCGGGCGTGGCCGACACGTACACGGCTTGATTAACGTGCGTCTCCCATTCCTCGAAATTCAGCGGGCGGTTGTCGAGCGCCGAGGGCAGGCGGAAGCCAAAATCGACCAGGGTTTGCTTGCGCGAGCGATCACCGCGATACATCCCGCCGATCTGCGGCACCGTCACGTGGCTTTCATCGATGAAAAAAATCGATTCCTTGGGAAAGTAGTCGAGCAGAGTCGGCGGCGGATCGCCCGGCGAGCGGCCGGTCAGATGCCGCGAATAATTTTCGATTCCCGGGCAAAAGCCCATCTCGGCCAGCAGCTCGAGGTCGTACATCGTGCGCTGCTCCAGGCGCTGCGCTTCGAGCAATCGATTCTCGGCGCGAAAAAGTTCGAGCCGTGCTTTCAACTCCTCGCGAATGCCAACCACCGCGCGCTCCATCCGGTCCGAGGTGGTCACGTAGTGCGAGGCGGGATAGACCGCAACCGCCTGCAGCTTGCGGATTACCTTGCCGCGCAGCGCGTCGATCTCGTACATCGCCTCGACCTGATCGCCGAAGAATTCGATCCTGACCGCGCGCTGTTCTTCATAGGCGGGAAAAATCTCGACCGTGTCGCCGCGGACGCGAAACGTGCCGCGATGGAAATCGTAGTCGTTGCGCTGGTAGGCGATATCGACCAGCTTGCGGAGCACGCGGTCGCGCTCGATCGTCTGCCCTTCTTCCAGAAATACGACCGTCTCGAAATAAACTTCCGGCTCGCCCAAGCCGTAGATGCATGAAACGGAGGCGACGATCAGGACGTCATTACGTTCGAGGAGCGCCTTGGTGGCGGAATGACGCAGCTTGTCGATCTCGTCATTGATGCTCGAGTCCTTCTCGATAAACGTATCGGTCGAGGGGACGTAAGCCTCTGGCTGGTAATAGTCGTAATAGGAGACGAAGTAACGAACCGCATTGTCGGGAAACAGGCTCTTGAATTCGTTGTAGAGTTGCGCGGCCAGCGTCTTGTTCGGCGCCATCACCAGCGCGGGACGATTCAACTGCGCGATGACGTTAGCCATCGTGAAGGTCTTGCCCGACCCGGTAACTCCGAGCAGGACCTGATGCGGCACCGCCTGACGCAAGTTGCCGACGATAGCTTCAATAGCGGCAGGTTGGTCGCCCTCGGGCTTGTAGCTCGAGACCAGCCGGAAGCTGCCTTCTTTCCCGCGTGCGAGTGGAAGCATAGCGAAGAATCGACTCTAGCATCCTCTGCCGCCATCTATCGAACGCCGGCAACGATTCAGAAGAGATTGCCCCGAAAGTCCGGGCAAGCGAACCCCAAATCGTGCAGGTAACGCGCTGGGGATACCCAATTCAGCTACCCAGGTTAAAAAATTTACGCGCCTTTTTGCTGGTATCGGAGGTTTATCGTCCTAAGCCTTTATTTCTGCTAGAAGAAAGCTTGCCATGCCTGGTTCGGTGGGTGATGGCATATCGATTGCTGAGTTCTTGCGATTGTCATTGTGCGTTCGGCAAATGAACAAAGGTTTAAGATCGCGAATTCAGACGGATCGCGACACCGGTCGCCAGCAAAACGGAGGTCAAAATATGATGAAGAAAATGATCGCGATTGTGGCGGCGCTGTTCGTGGTGGCGCTCGCGGTCCCGGCGTTCGCCCAGATGTATCCGGGTGCGGCCGATGCTGACTTTAACAACTTTCTGTCCAAGCATCCGAACGAGGCCGCGCAACTCCGCTCAAATCCGGGTTTGATCGACAATCAGAACTGGATTCATGATCACGCCGCGTTGGCGCAGTACCTGGATAACCATCCCAACGTCCGCAAAACGATTCGCGCACAATCCAATGGGATGCGCGGCCCGGAACCCTATGCGGGACGCGGCCCCGGCGATTACGACGAGCATCATCAGTGGCACGATGCCAACTGGTGGCAGCAGAACAATCCCGCCTGGTGGCGCGCGCATCATCCGGATCATGCCGATCATCACGACGCCGATCACCACGAAGAGGATCACCACTAGAGCGTGATCGTCGCGGCGCAGCTTCGATTGCCAATTACGAATCTTATTGACGGAGAAGAAAACGATGAAGCGATTGTTTACAATCACCGCTGCCGCACTGTTCGCGCTAGCGGCCGCGGGTCTGGCGTTCGCGCAAAACTACGACGCCGACTTTCAGCACTTTCTGAACAAGCATCCTAATGAAGCGGCTCAGCTTCGAGCCAACCCAAAGTTGATCGACAATCCGACCTGGGTTCATAACCACGGCGCGATGGCGCAGTATTTGGACAACCATCCCAACGTCCGCAGAAGCATTCGCGGGCAGGTCAATGGCGGACGCGGCTACGGCGACTGGGACGAGCATCATGTCTGGCGCGACCCCGACTGGTGGCAGCAGAACAATCCTACCTGGTGGCGCCAGCATCATCCGGAATGGGCCGAGAGCCATCCGCATTGGTACAACGACGGCGACTGGGACGATCATCATGTCTGGCGCGATTCCTCATGGTGGCACCAGAATCATCCCAACCAGTGGGCGCAGTGGCATCACGGACCGGTAGTGGCTCATCCGGAAGGAATGCATGGGCCGGAGGAGCCTCATCCGGGCGCGCAGCATGGTCAGGAGATGGGCCATCCAGGCGCCATGCATAACGATCATAACGGGCACAACGACATGCATGGAACCGATCATGATCACGATCATCACTAGAGCGCGATTCGCACCGGCCAACCGGCTGCGGATCGCTCAAATCATCGCGATGCGGCAGTCTAGAGCGGCGAAAATAACGGAAGGCCGAGTCGCTTGGCGGCTCGGCCTTTTCGTGTAAGCATCGAGTCGATTTTCAGATCGGCTGGGCAGACCGGTCTAAATTGAGGTCCGGGACATGTTGGAAAAATTTCAGCGGCCCAGTTGCATTCAGGGGCGGAATATAACTATATTTGCTCCGCAATTACGATTTCTATGACGCGATGTCGCGGCGAGTGAGGGGTTCGTAGCACCGCGCTAACACGCACTTGGGCAGGGAGGAGTTCATGAGACGACAGTCAGGCTTGATAAAATCCGTAGTCGCGCTCGCCGGCGCTGCGTTTGCCGCCAGTGCGCTCGGCGGATGTGCGAGTATGCGCCAGCCACGCGAGTGGGGATCGTGCGCAGTTATCGGTGCCTTGGGCGGTGCCGCTGCCGGTGCGGCGTCGGGCATTGTTATCGCCGACGCGAGCACGCGTGCCAATTCGTCCAACGACGCGAGAGTCTTCGGAGGTCTCGGAGGCGCTGCGATTGGCGCGGGCATCGGCGCGCTCGCGGGTCACTACATCTGCGATCCTGTAATCCAGCCGCCACCGCCGCCGCCTCCGCCGCCACCTCCTCCACCGCCTCCGCCACCGCCTCCGCCACCGCCGGTTAAGCAGAAGATCGTTCTGCGCGGCGTGCATTTCGACTTTAATAAGTCGAATATCCGGCCGGGCGATGCGGCAGTGTTGGATGAAGCCGCGGCAACGTTGCAGTCCAATCCGAGCGTCAAGATTGACGTGAATGGATACTGCGATGCGATCGGCAGCGAGGAGTACAATCTGAAGCTGTCGGATCGGCGGTCCGATGCGGTCGCGAGCTACCTTGAAGGCAAGGGAATCTCGGCTGATCGGTTGATCCCGCACGGATACGGCAAGACCGATTTCGTCGCACCCAACGATACCGCGGAGGGCCGTGCCCAGAACCGCCGTGTCGAACTGGTGCCGCTCGACTAAGGTCGCGCTACCGTCCGATTAGTTCGGCTCTAACCGGCCGGAGCTCCGTAACAGGGGCTCCGGCCGTTCCTTTTGGACTGCGGAAATGCTCTTCGGGCGGCGTTCGGATTGAAATAAATTGACCAATGCGCCGAACCTCGCGGTTCACAAAAAGCGTGCCGCGGCCTGACGGAGCGCGGCGAATCTGTTATAACCAGCCGTCATGGAATCTATACGTTTCCAAATTATCGCGGCTGCGACTTTGGCGCTTACGCTTGCAGCCTGGTCGTCCGCTGGCCTCGCGCAGGATCAATCGTCGAACGCACCTCGAACCTACCCGCCCGCGGCTATCGCGCCGGACGTAACCACGCGAGCGAACAATGCCGCGTCGATCGCGGCCTCTTCTGCCACCGCCGGCTCGACGCCAGAGACGCTACATGGCGCATCCAACGCGGCCGCGATGCAGCAGTTGCCAAACGCTCTCGGCGGTCCGTCGGCGAATCCGTCGCCGGAGGCGGCAGCGAGGCCGACGAAAAAGAGCATCAAGGAGCAGGCCAAGGCTTTGGTCAAACGCCTGAATCCCGCGCGCCTAATGATGGACCGGCAATTCGCCAAGGCTTCCGTGGCTTTCCCGGATTTCTGCAAGAGCTGGGGTCAGAAGCTCAAGGAGCGCGAGCAAAATAATCTCGCGCACATCGCCTGGCGCTTCGACAATGGCTTCGAGACCGCACTTTACACCGGCTATAGCACCGTCGAGAGTTGCGAGGCGCATCAGTCGGCCCAGGGCTTCTCGATCGGCAAGCTTAGCTACGAAGAATTTCATTACCTGATCAAAGCCAAGACTGTGGATGAGGCCAAGACCACCAAGGCGACCCCGGTGGACGACACTCACACCACTGAGATTTTCCGCTGGGACAAGGGCAAGTGGTTCGACTTCCAATAATGAAATTTGCCACCCCTCGCAATCTGAGACTGTCGATAATCCAGGGCGTCGCCTCGGCCGGATAAGTACCTCGGCGCCGGCGGTCCCTTGGGTTCGTCATTTCTAGCTCCAGGCGGGAAATCCCGAGGCGTCCCAGCTCAGGCGCCGACGCCACATGCAGCAATCCTTCGCCAGGGATTTCTCCCTGCGGTCGAAATGACGTGAGGCAAGTCCCAGTGAATCCGCAGAGAATAGACTGGCGTAGATCGTTTGCCCGCGGCTCGAGATATGGCTCTTTTTTAGAGAAAATCGACACCCTCGATCAGTGAGGCGCCCCGGCCCCGCCTACACGGCTGGCGTTCCGATTCCCCACTCGATCGCGTTATGAAGCAGCCGCCCGAACGCGTCCGTTTCCCACGCTCCACGGAACTCGAGCGGCGTCGTGCCCGCCGGATCGATACTGGCATCCACAAACGGCTGCACATTGGTGTACCGCGAATGGCAATGTCCGAGCGCCACATATGCTGCCGCGCCGGCGCCGACCTGGCGGGTGAATCCAAGCGCGCGAGTCTTTCCGTCCGCCATCAGTGAAGTGTCGCGATCGTAAACGAACCCAAATCGAGGCGCCGGGTTCTCCGCAAGCTCAGTCGTGAGAAAGACCTTGGTGCGCGACGGATCCGTAAGCTCGATCATGTAAAGCTCGTCCATCACCTCGAATGACGCCGGCAAACCCGCCGCAAGCGGATGCGACCGCATCGCCACGTCCACGCGGAACTTTCTTGCGGGCGGATGGTTGAGAAAAAAGGCTCCGAGTGTCGCATGATGCGCCATCTTCACCATCTTGCGCACGCGACGCGACTCGCCGACCGGCGCCGCCTTGCCGCCGCTGGTGCCATGCAGTGCGAACCATCGCCCTCCTGCTTCGAGCCATTTTTGGAGCGCCGCGTTGTCCTCGTCGCTCGGATAAGGACCGGCCACATACGTGATCAGAAAGCGCGCGGTCGCGAGCCATCGCGAAAGGTCGCGATAATCGCTCGATACCGTAACCCGAGTGCGCGGCGTTTCGTGCAGCGCCGTAAGCAGCCTGAGGCGCGCGTAGTCCATGTCGTGGCCGGCAGGTTCTCCGGGCGGAAAGCCGCCGACAATCAGATGGACGCGGACCGGCTTGTCATCGCTCATCGCTGGCACCCTCTTTCGATCCCGCGAGCGATCAGTTCAGCTCCTTGTTTCCGTAACCGAGGACGCGGCGCGCTACGATCAGCATGTTGATCTGCTGCGTGCCCTCGAAGATGTCGTTGATCTTCGCGTCGCGCATCCATTTCTCGAGCAGCAGCTTGCGTGAGTAGCCGAGCGGCCCCAGGAGCTCGACCGCCTTCTGCGTAATCTGTGTGACGACGAGACCCGCCTTCGCCTTCGCCATCGAGGCTTCGAGATTGTTGCGCTTGCCGGTATCGAGCATCCACGCGGCCCGCCAGGTCAGCAGCCGCGCGGCCTTGAGTTGCACTTCCATGTCCATGAAATCGCGCTCGATTGCGCCGAGCCGCCGCGGAGAAATTCCGTAGCGCACGGGCACCTTATGCTCGCGCAGGAACTCGCGGATGTAATCGAGCGCGGCGCGCCCGACTCCGATCGCCATCGCGGCCACAATCGGGCGAGTCGCGTCGAACGTCGCCATCGCATCTTTGAACCCGCCGTCCTTGCGCACCTCGGCGCTGCCCAGCAGATGATCGAGCGGTACGCGGCAGTTGTCGAGAATGATCATCGCGGTGTCCGAGGCGCGAATCCCGAGCTTGTTCTCGACTCGCGCCACCGTCATGCCGGGCGCTCCCCGCTCGACCACGAATGATTTGATCCCCGCGCGTCCGGCGCTTTTGTCCACCGTCGCCCAAACCACCACGAAGCCGTCGGACTTTTCGGCCGCGCGCTGTCCGCTGGTGCAGAAAATCTTGGTGCCGTTGATCACCCAATGGTCGCCGTCGCGCACTGCGGTGGTCTGGATCGCGGCCGAGTCCGAGCCGCACGCGGCCTCGGTTATCGCCATCGCGCCCCACTTGGGTTCCCCCTCGGAGAAACGCTTCAGGAAGCGGGTCTTCTGCTCGGACGTTCCCGCCGCCATCACCGCCGCGCCGCCGAGTCCACTGTTAGGCGTTGACAGGAACAGGCCGGCGTCGCCCCAGCACAGTTCTTCTGTGGTCGCGCAGGTGAGGAGATTGCGGAGCTTGGGCGCCGACGATGCCTTCGCGCCGCCCGACTTGGCCTTTTTCAGATCGCCGCCCGGGGCCACTTCGGCGAGCGATTGCGCCTGCCACATGGTCTGGAAGAACTGTTCGGGTTCCTCGTGTTCGCGTTCGTCGAACTCGCGCGAAATCGGCCGCATCACATTCTCGGCGACCACGTGGTACATCTTGAGCCGTTCGATTACCTGCGGTTCGAGTTCAAAATCGATCATGATTGATGCTCCGCGAATACTGTCTGCGATGACTGATCGTACGCCCTAGACCGTGGCCACGCCGTCGAGCGCGGAAAAGCCGCGCGCGTTGCGAAACCACATCTCGACCGGATGCTCCCGGATATAGCCGTGGCCGCCCAGCACCTGCACCGCGTTGTCGGCAACGCGCAACGCGCTGGCCGCGGCGTAATTCTTGGCGAGATAGCTTTCCTCCAGCGCGTCGGCGCCTTTGTCGAGCCGCGTCGCCGCTTCCCACAGCAGCAGACGCGCCGCGTCGATTTCGATCGCCATGTCGGCGATCATAAATGCGATCGCCTGCTTGGTCGCGATCGGTACGCCGAACGCCTTGCGCTCTTTTGCGTAGTCGCGCGCGTATTCGAACGCCGCGCGCATCACGCCCACCGCCATCGCGCCAAATCCCACACGCGCCTCGCTCATCAGACGCGAATAGTTGATTCCTTTGTCGCCGCCCAAGCGCGAATCGGTGTCGAGCTCCACGTCCTTGAGTTGAATCTCGTAGGTTGCCAGCCCCTTGAGACCCATGTTCTGTTCGCGCGGTGAAACGGTGACGCCCGCCGTCGTGCGCGGCAAGATAAACGCGTCGACCCCGGCAAAACCGCCGCCCACGCCAGTTTTCGCATAGACCAATATCATCTCCGACTCCGCGGCAAGCGGCACTCCGCATTTGACACCGGAAAGAATCCAGTTCGAACGCTCGCGCTTTGCGATGGTCTTGAGGTCGGTCAGATCAAAGTCCCATCGCGGCTCCATCACGGCCGCCGTGGCTGCGACGAAAGCCGGCGAGGCCAGCCGTTTGAGCAGTTTTGCTTTCTGCGCCTCCGTCCCCATCTCGAGCACCGGGTACGCGAGCATCCGGGGCGCTATGCAATGGATCGCGATCGCAAGGTCGCCGTACGCCAATTCCTCGGCGACGATCGCGCCGGTCATCGCGGAGCGCTCCCCGCCGTCGCCGCCGTAACTCTCTGGAATCGCACCGCGAACCAGACCTAGTTCCACGATTTTCGCGATCAGAGCGGCCGGGATGTTCCCGCTTTCGTCGGCGGGTCGCGCTGCCGGACGAATCTCGTCGCGCGCGAACGCGCCAACGGTGTCGCGAATCATCTGCTGTTCTTCGGTGAGTTCGAAATCGATCATGCGTTTTGCAAATTCCTTTTTGGCATAAAGTTAATCTACTACTTTAACTTTTAATATCAATCGGAGCGCCGCTTCGCGCCGACGCGTAGGCGGTTTCGACGATACGCTGCGCCTTGACGCCCTCGGCAAAGCCCGGATCGATCTCGCACGCGCCGCGCAGGCCCGCGATAAACGTCGCGTCCTCGAGCGCGTAACCGACCGCGAACCAATCCTTCATCGGTGCGAGGTATGGGCGCTCACGCAGCAGAGTCTCGGTGAATCGCGCCATCACCTCGATTTCGGCAATCGTCTCTTCGCGTTCGGCATTGCCGCGCTGAACGATGATTGGCCCAGTCGAGTCGCTGTCGCAAGCGATGAAAATATTCTCGCAAAAAACTTCGAGGCGCCGGTTGCTCGGCCGATGCCTGACCCTGTGCCAGACGGAAGTATGCTGCGCCTGATGGCCCCCCGCGAACTCGAAATGCGTCGCCGCGAAATCCTCGACCCCGGGCGCTCCGGTCAGATTTCGGGTGCGGCAATAGATTCGGGTTGCCGCGCCGAACATCCAGGTCAGCAGATCGAAATCGTGCACCGAATGTTCGATCAGCGTGCCGCCCGCGGTGATTGCAGGATCGTTGCGCCACGCGCTCGGATGCGCGCCGCGGATCGGAAAATCCTGGTCGTCGCGCATCGTGATCGCGATCAGGCGCCCGGCCTCGGGCGCACGCAGCATCTCACGAATGACGGCGTAAACCGGCGCGAAGCGCATCACCAGTCCGACCTGGCTCTGAACCCCGGCCGCCGCGAGTGCGCGATGCATCGCATCGGCGTCATCGGCGGTCATCGCGAGCGGCTTCTCGCAGAACACATGCTTGCCCGCGCGCGCCGCGGCGATCACGGCGTCGCGATGCATCGCGGTAGGCGTGCAGATCCATACCGCATCGATCGCGGGGTCGTTAACTATTTCTTCGTACGAAGAAAGCGCGCGCGCGCCGGGCCATCGCGCGGCGAGTTTTTCGGCGGCGGCAGGCAACACGTCGGCGACCGCGGTGATTCGCGCGCTGCCGTCGCTGCAGTCGGCAACCTTGCGCAGCATCATCGAATGGAGCTGTCCGATCAGTCCCGCGCCGATAAGGCCGATACGCACCTGGCCGGTGATGGGGTTGCTGATCACTCTTTTTCGACCTTGTCTGACTTTTCGAGTTTCGCCTCACGATGCATCCGCTCGCGTTCGCGCTTTCGATCGTACTTCTTTGGGTCGGGTTCGACGCGGACGGGCGGCGCCATCGGCTTGCGCAGGCGCGCGATGAGCCGCTTCTTTACGGGCCGTTTTTTACCTCGCGCCGCCATCTTCTTAAACCCTTACTTTAACCCTGCTCGAACCCAACGAAGCTGAGTTGCAATCCTGTAACCGCGCCCCCGGCAGCACGCCGGGAGAAATACCGCTCGGAAGCGCATCGCGTGCACGGGCCTACAGATTCGATCGCGTCGGACGCAACACCTGCCGCGATCAATTGGTCGCGCACGATCGCGCGTAAATCAAGATAGGCTTTGCCGCGGCGGCCCTCGCGCCGATGCCACGCCGAGCCGGGAATCTCCGCCGCGAAGCGGTCGGCTAGCGCCCGATCGACCTCGAAGCAGCACGGACCGATCGACGGACCAAGTGCGGCGCGAATCGAATGCGGCGGCGCGCCGAGCAAGTCCATCGCGCGAATGCCTGCTCCCGCGATTCCACCGATCACGCCGCGCCATCCCGCGTGCAGCACGCCCGCCACCTGCTCGCGCGCAGCGCTCAGCAATACGGGCACGCAATCGGCGGTGAATATGCCGAGGATGATTCCCGCCTCGCGCGTAACCATCGCGTCGGCGCGCGGCCGCTCATCGGCATTGTCGCGCGTGACGGCGATTACCGCGTTGCCGTGGACCTGGATAAGCCGCGCGAAGGCGAGATTCGGCGAAAGCGACGCGCGCAAGCGCCGCCAATTCTCGGCGACGGCATCCGGGTCGTCGCCAATCAAGTCCGACAGATTCATCGAGGCGAACGCGCCCGCGCCGACCCCTCCCCGCCGTCCCAGGAACCCCGCAACCAGTCCGGACTCGCGCCAGGGATCGAGTATCGGGACGGGGTGAATTTCGCGTTCCGGTGATGTCTCTGATGGATTTTGCACGGGAATGAATCGAAGAGGTTGTTGGCTCGATGAAGGATAACCTATAATTCTGATCTTTGGAATTTGCGCTTTTGGAGCGCCTATATGGATGGTTATCAATATCTCATTGCCCGCAACCGCCTGATGCAGTCGCTGGAGGACGCAATCGGCCGCCTTGGCGCGCAACCGTCTCCCGCTCGCGACGCCGAAAAGCATCTGCTCGAGGCTCAGTTCGATCTCAAATTGCGCGAGTTGTATGCGCTGGTCGCCGAAGAATATCCGGGTGAGCGCAAGAAGAAGGCCCGGCCGCTTACCGATCCTACTTAAGCGCCGCTTAAGCGCTGGAAATCAGCTTGGACCGCTCGATCAGTATCCGCGGAGCGCGCACTCACAACCTGGCGAATATCTCGCTCGAGCTTCCGCGCGACAAACTCACGGTCGTGACGGGAGTTTCGGGTTCGGGCAAATCGAGCTTGGTGTTCGATACGCTTTACGCCGAGGGCCAGCGCCGCTACGTGCAGAGCCTGTCGACGTACGCGCGGCTCTTTCTTGCGCGGATGGACCGGCCCGACGTCGATTCGATCTCGCAGATTCCGCCGGCGCTGGCGCTCAGGCAGAAGAACACGATCAAGAACGCGCGCTCGACCGTCGGCACCGTCACCGAGATCAGCGACTACCTGCGCCTGCTGTTTGCGACTATCGGGCGCACGATTTGCCCGGATTGCGGTATAGAAGTCTCGCGCGATTCCGTGCAGAGCGCCTGCGCGCGTGTGCTCGAAGCGCCTGGGATGTACTTATTCCTGGCGCCGTTCGAGGCTGGGTCGCGCACGCTCGCCGACGCTGCCACCTACCTGATCCAGAACGGGTACCATCGCCTCTTCGACTCGGGCGCGATCACCGAGACGGCCGAGTTCGCAGAGGGCCGCCGCGCGCTCGAAGGTCAGATGACGGTGGTCGTCGATCGGATATCGATAACCGGCGCGGCGGAATCGGAACGCGTACGCGAGGCAATCGAAAAATCGTTCTATCTTGGCGGCGGACGCGCGCGCGCCGTCCGGGTCGAGCGCGACAACGGCGATATCCGCTCGGTCGCGAGCTTCGAGTTCGATCGGCGCTTCAATTGTTCGCGATGCGGCCGCGCCTTTCCGGAGCCGACCCCTGCCCTGTTCTCTTCCAACAGTCCGATAGGCGCGTGCCCCGAATGCGAGGGCTTCGGCCGCACCGTCGAGCTCGATCTTGAGAAGGTCATCCCAAATCCCAATCTGTCGCTGCGCCAAGGACTGATCGCGCCGTGGCGGACGCCCGCATATCGCGAGATGAACGACTGGATGCTCAAGCTTGCGCGCAGGCGCAAGATTCGCACCGCGGTTTCGTTTCGCGAGATGTCGATTGAAGAGCGCCGATGGCTGCTCGACGGCGACGAAGGTCCGCGCGAAAAATGGGACCCTGACAAATGGCCGGGAGTTCACGGCTTCTTCAAATGGCTCGAGGGGCGGCGCTACAAAACCCACGTCCGGATTCTGCTCGCGAAGTATCGCCGCTTCGTCATCTGTCCGGCGTGCGCAGGGGCCAAGCTTAAGCCCGAAGCGCTCTACGTAAAGATTGGCGATAGCTCAGTCGCGGATATTGGACGGCTCGCAGTGCGCGATCTCGGCGGATGGCTCGGCGAAGTCGCGCGCGCCAAGACCGCGGCCACGCGCGCCGCCGTCGTGATTCGCGAGCTGCGCAATCGGATCGGCTATCTGACCGAGGTCGGGCTCGGCTACCTGACGCTCGAGCGCCAGGCGCGCACGCTGTCGGGCGGCGAGGCGCAGCGAATCCATCTGGCGAGTGCGCTTGGATCGATCCTGATCGGCACCCTGTACGCACTCGACGAACCGACCGTGGGACTCCACGCCAGCGACGCGCGCCGCCTGCTGGCGGTGCTGCGGCATCTGCGCGACTTCGGCAATACGGTGGTCGTGGTCGAGCACGACGCCGCGATCATTGAAGGCGCGGACTTTGTGGTCGAGCTCGGACCCGGCGGCGGCAGCGAAGGCGGCCGCCTGATCTACGCCGACCCTCTTGGCGGAGCGAAGCTCGCCAGCATGGCGTCGTCGGCGGGCCGGGTGCTGCTGATGCGCACGATTGCGCGCGAGCGGCGCTTCTCGCGGCGCGACCCTGCGATTCGCGTAAAGGGGGCTCGCGAGCACAATCTTGCAGGCGTCGACGCGGCGATCCCGCTTGGGATGATGACCTGCGTAACTGGAGTTTCGGGCTCGGGAAAATCCTCGCTGGTCGAGGATGTCATCTACAACAACTGGCTCAGGCGCAATGGCCAATCGACCGAGGCGGGCGCGTGCGATCGAATCGACGGCTTCGAGCAGATTGGCGAGATGGTGCACATGGGTCAGGAGCTGCCGTCGCGATCGATGCGCTCGAATCCGGCGACCTATCTGAAAATCTACGACGAAATCCGCAAGCTCTTCGCGGCGTCGCCCGAGGCGCGGCGGCTCGGAATCAAGCCTCGCGATTTTTCGTTCAACGTTGCCGGCGGACGCTGCGAGAAATGCTCCGGCACCGGCAGCGTCACGATCGAAATGCACTTTATGGCCGACCTCGAAGTCAAGTGCGACGTATGCGACGGACGCCGCTTCCAAAGCCATATTCTCGCGATCAAGTACAACAGGCTGAACATCGATCAGGTGCTCGATCTGACCGTCGATCAGGCGCGCAGTTTCTTTAGCGGCCATCCGGGAATTGTCAAACGGCTCGACGCGCTGGTCTCGGTCGGGCTCGGCTATCTGCGCATGGGACAGACGACTTCGACGCTGTCGGGCGGCGAGGCGCAGCGGCTCAAGCTCGCGCGCTTTCTGCTGGCCGATCTCGAACCGGCGCCGGTCAATGCGCAAGGCAAGCGGCTGCCCCGGATGTTTCTGCTCGACGAGCCGACCACGGGGCTCAGCTCGTCTGACGTGCGGCGGCTGTTGCGAGTGCTCGCGCGGCTGACGGCCGAGGGCAACACGCTCGTGGTGATCGAGCACAATCTTGAGATGATCGCGCATGCCGACTACGTGATTGATCTCGGTCCGGGTGGCGGTGACGAGGGCGGGCGGATCGTCGCCGCGGGTTCTCCGCTGAAAATCGCGGCGTCGGAGAAATCGATCACCGGCCGCGAGCTGCGCCGCCTGTTCGGCCTTCCGATAAACGCGCGCCGCGGCGCCGTCCGCTCCGCGATCAGCGCGGTCCAGGCCTAGACCCGCGCCCTCCTATCTGAGCTCTCGCGCAAAAGGAGAGCTGTGAAGATCCCATTGTTAGGCCGTGCTATTGCCGCAGCGGCCCTATGGAATGGGTTACGCAAAGCTTTCCTTTCAGGGCGACGGGTCAGAGGAGTCCACTCGCGGGCGCGCGCTGCGATATGTAACACTTGGCGTTGGAGATCTATCGATGACGATTCCTCAACGTCTCAAGTCCGAGCGCGGCGCCACGCAGGTCAGGTTTACCGACGCGCTAGTCACGGCGATCCTGCTCGGCATCCTGCTGTTCGTCGCATACCTCCAGTTCGCGACCTATCATCCCTCGCCGTTGGCGACGCCGTTGTCCGCGCCGGCGCCGGTAGCCCACTGAGCCGTGGACAGGTCTTCCATTTGATTTGATGGATACGCCGCCGGCCGAAAGACTTGATCACTATCTGGTGCGGCTGGGCTTGGCGCCCTCGCGCCGCGCCGCGCGCGCGATTGTCGAGCGCGGGAG
>JBOHWH010000111.1:0-36016 GCA_050736695.1 Binataceae bacterium (SeqCode)
CGATCGGGCTAAAAGCCATCCGTACTCGAGCCCTCTTCACCGTTACGTCCGGTCAAAGGAGCATGATCGCATCAATCTGGGCAGGCCCGCGTGGTTCACGACTAGCCTTGAAGATTTGGCGTGCAATCGACTCCGTTGCCGAAACCATAGATTCGACCATTGTGACCAACCGGGAATCCCGGACGATCAAAATTTTTCGGCCGAAATAGATTGGATTCGATCAAATCCGTGACTGATGCTGGGCTGACGCGCCCGCCGCGGTCAAGTATGCAGTTCGTGCGCGCAGGCCCGCCGGCATGGCGCGTGGCATCGAAAGCCGCGCCATCAACGCGGCGCGCGAGGTTTCCGCCAGGCGCAACCCTACCGCGAGCATGATCCAGAAGCCCGCATTGTTCATCGGACGCTCGAAAAACAGGACGAACGCGCCATAACCCGCGAGCGTAACCAGGATGTTGAGCGCGGCAAGATCGTCGGGTTGCCGGTAGCGGCGGACCGCAACGATCAGTTTGCCGATTGCCAGCGCCATCGCGAGTACCACCAGGCCGAAACCCAGGAGTCCCATCCGCGCGAGCAGGAACAGGTAGGTGTTATGCGGCATCCCCTCGTTGAATTTCCCAATATCCGAACCGGAGGTAAAACTCAGATCGAGAATTTCCTTGCCGTAGCCCACGCCCAATATCGGGCTCGAGAGCCAGGTGCCAACAGCGTTGCGCCAGCGGCCGATCCGAAACTGCGTGTCCATATCCGAGCTTCCGCCAACCGCACTAGTTATTCCGATCGACAGGTTGTGCAATGCTTCCGCTCCCGGAACAGTTTCTGGCAGCGTTGCACCCGCCAAAACCACGAAAATCAGCGCCGCACAAACCGCTCCGAAAATAATCCGGTAACGGGTCGAGAGCAGCAGGAAGCAGAGCCCGCCGGCCAGCGCGGCGCCGGCGACCGCGGAACGCGCGCCGTTGGCGGCCAGGGCGAGAAGGCATACGAACGCACAGAGCGTGTGAAACCGGCGATACTCGCGCTCCAGCATCATGTACGCGATGACTCCCATGAGCGCGCTTGCGGCGATCGCGCCGTAATCGTCGCCACCGACATAAGCCACCCACGCGCCATTGATATTGCGCTGGAGCTCGCCAAGTCCCAAATTGATTCCGGTCATTTTCTGCGCGAGGATCATCACCGCGAGCACCACGCCGGAATAGACGCAGTAACGAGTCGCCCGGATTGCCCATCCGCGATTGGTGATCGCGAAATAAGTCAGCGGAAAGAACAGGCTGTAGCCGAAGATCGCCAGATCGCGCACCGCCATGATTCTGTAGACCGGAAACGCCAGGATGAAGTAGATCACCGACGCCCCGCACAACACCCATAACGCCAGGCCACTGCCGGTCGCGCCCCGACCCGACGAGAGCCAGAACATCAGCTTGCCCGGACGCCTTAACATCGCGAGCCCGAGAAGCCCCATAAGTGTCAGGTCAGTGAGGAACACTGGAACTGGCCCGATCTGGAACCCCACCTTCGCCGCTGAGAGCGAAAACATCCGCGTTGCGACGAGGTATCCGATGATCAGCAGGATCTCCATGCGAAACGGACGCAGCGTAAGGATCCTGCGCATGCGCGAGAGTCGCCGCGCACGACGCCGCTGTCCGATCGGGGGATAAGTCGGCGCCGCCGGACGCCATCCGGGCGCCGGTGCAAATGCGCCGTCAATGCGATTTGGTGCCACTGCCATTCAGTATGCGCCCCGCGCCGCGAGCACAGCGAATGCCGTTTTGGCCATCACGTAAAAATCCAGCCACACCGACCAGTTGCGAACGTAGTAGGAATCATAGCGCTGATGCTCTTCCAAGCCGCCGGAGTTGCGTACCGTCACCTGCCACATTCCGGTCAGACCGGGTCGCACCGTGCGGCGCAGCTCCCGAAACTCGCGCGGAAAAATCCCAAGATGATAATCCGGCAGCGGACGCGGGCCGACCAGGCTCATCGTGCCGCCGAGCACGCAGAAGAGCTGCGGCAGCTCGTCGATACTAAAGCGCCGCAGGAGACTGCCGATGCCCCTAACCACACGCGGATCGCGCGTGAGCTTGAGTTTGGCTTCCCATTCGGCGCGCAGAGCAGGATTGGCGGTCAGATGCTCCGACAGGCGGCGCTCCGCATCGACATGCATCGTGCGCAGCTTCCACATCTTGATTTTCCTCCCGTCCAGCCCCTCGCGCTCCTGGCAGTAAAACATCGGTCCCGCGCTGACCAGTTTTACGATCGATCCGCAGACAAAAATGATCGGTGCGGCGATCGCGAGAAACATGGCGCCGAGGATCAGGTCGAGCGCGCGCTTGACCAGGCGATTTTCCAGGCGCAGCAGCTCGTTGGAGAATTCGATGCCCAGCACGGTACCGAGGTTGCGCACTTGCACGTGTTCGACCGGCAAGCCTTCGTCGCCGCGCAGGATAACAACGTGACGGAACTGGCGCTGTAGCCATCCGATCTGGTTCGCGCGATCGAGAATGCCGTTGCGCCCGGTATAGCCTCCACGCGAACCGCCCCAAACGATCGCGGTGCTGACGCCGCCGCCGGAGAGCGCGGGGGCAAGTTCATTTCCTCCAAGGACATGCACGCCGCCGATATCGCCGCCACGATACGCCGGGTCGGAGCACAGCACTCCCACCACGCGATAGCCCAGCGACTTCGCGTCGCGCAGCAAGTCCATCGTGAACTCGATCTGCGAAGGATTGCCAATCACGACGGTCGGTTCGCCCCACCATGAAAATTTGCGAACTCTGGAAAGCACGACGAAGCGCATGAACGGCAGCATCGCAAGGCTCAGCAGCCACGCGATACCGAACGTGACCCGCGAGTACTCCGGCGGCAGCTTTACGAGAAAGGTGGCGCCGGCCACCAGGACGTAGGTCAGACTGGTCGCCGAAACCAGGCGGCGGATTATTTCCGGAGCGCCGAGTCCGAAGCCCGGGTAGAGTCCGAAGGCCGCATAGATAAACGGAAACAGCGCCAGCAGCGGGAACAGGCGCGCGTACATGAGGAACGGCTGGCCGGCTTCGCCGAAGCCCCACACCGCGTATGCGATAAGCGCGGAGATCGTGAGCGCGGCCAGATCGGCAAAGAGCAGCGAGACAAATTGAAACAAGCTCGACAGCCTGCGGTTTGGACGCGGCAGTGCGATCGGCGTTCCGGCGTTCGGAGCCGGAATCAGAGCAGGGGCGCGCTCGGCGGCGCGGGCGATGCGCAAATTGGGTTTGGCTGGTGGTGTCATGGGCAAAAACCTGTCGCGCGTTGATTGATTAGTCGGTTCCAAGCGCCTGGCGGCGAAGAAACTGGCGAATGATCAGACTTACAAACAAAGGATTGTTGACGAGGTAGCGTGCGCCAAGCCGCCGCGGCTCGCTCAGCAGCCGGAATATCCACTCGAGTCCGCTGCGCTGAATCCAGCGCGGCGCCTGGACCTTCAATCCGGCGTGAAAATCGAACGCCGCGCCGCACCCAACCAACACCGGAGAGTTGAGCGCCGCGCGATGTGCCGCCATCCAGCGTTCCTGCTTGGGCGTGCTGAGCCCGACCCAAACGATATCGGCGCCGGAGTCGTTGATCCGCCCGACGATGTCGTCGTCCTCGGCGGCAGTGAGCGGACGGAACGGCGGCGAGTACATCCCCGCGATCTCGAGCTCCGGAAATCGGTCCGTTAGCTTGCGACTCAGTAATTCAGGAACTCCCGGCGCGCCGCCGTACAGGAAGTGACGCCAGCCCCGCCCGATCGATTGTTCGCACACCCCGAGCATCAGGTCGGGTCCATAAACCCGATCGACCTCGCGAAAGCCCATCAGCCTTGAAAGCCACACCAGCGGCATCCCGTCGGGCGTGACCATCCCGGCTCGATTGTGAATTTCACGCAACTCGGGCGAGCGATGGCTTTCGACAACGCCGTGGACGCCGGTCACACAGACGTAGTGAGGGGTGCGTTCGCCGATCCAGTCGCGGATCGTGTTCAAAGCGATCGGCAGATTAATCGCACTGACGCCGACGCCAAGGATATTCGCGCGCGCGATCATGTGGAGAACCATCCTTCAAAATTTCCGACCATTGCCGTCCATCGATAGTGCGCTTTGGCGACCTGCCCTTTGGCCAGGTTCCAAACCGCGCCAGCCAGATAGCGTCCTGAATAAAAGGCGACAAACACGAGCGGGTAATGATGTTTGGCCAGAAAGCGGCCGAAGCCGAGCGCGTTGCCATAGCGTTTTGCGCGATCATCTTCGTTGAAGATCGCGGTCAGCGCGGGGTGAAAAACCTCCACCCGCGGATCATAGAGTACCGCGCCGCGAAGGGCTGCGCGCAGCAGATAATCGTAGTCCTCGGCGCCGAGCCACGCCGTCTTGGCGCCTAGCCCTAGGGCTTCGTCGAACGGACCGATTCCCGCCGCCAATTCGCGCCGCAAGAACATCGTGAATGAAATGCAGCGTCCGAAGATATTGTATTTTCGGATCAAGCCACGACTTTCGGGCCAGCGTCCCCGCGGCGTTCCGCGCTCGGTCAGGCACCTCCCGGAAATCCCATCAAGATTCGGGTTGGCTTCGAGCAATGCGGCAACCTGAGCGAGCAGCCCGGCGGGATAGACACAATCGTCGTCGGGAAAAGCGATCGCATCGCCAGTCGCGAGCGGAAGCGCAACGTTGCGCGCGCGCGAAAGTCCGCGCTCGGAGCGAAGATGGCGGATCTCGAAACGTCCCCCAAAGCGCGCAATCATCGGCACCAGGCGATCATCGGGATTCTGATCGACAACCAGTAGTTCGAAGTCACGGTAGATCTGCTGGTCCAGGCTCTCGAGGTATCGCTCGAGGTCCTTTACCCGTCCTACGGTTGCGAGGATTAGCGAAAACTTCATTGGCTAATCTCTCGCCGCGCCGCGATTGCTGCCGGCTGCGTTTGGGGAGAGGCCCCGATTTCGGTGCATCGCTGGCGCCATCCTTCCAACTTTCCGATCACTCCATTCAGGTGGTAACGCACCTTGGCGCGGTCGGCGCGGATCGCACCCAGCGCCGCGCCACTAAGCGCGCGCACGATCCGGTAGCCAAAATACCAGCGCGAATAATTGTGCATCCGCATGAACCGCGCGCCGCCGCGCGAGTACGCTCGTTCCTTGAGAATCTCGCGTTCGTCGAACGAATGCGGCGCGTCGGGATGACACACGCCTAACGCGGGGTCGTAAAAAATCCGCAGCTTCGCCTCCAGCGCGCGCGCGACGAACTCGTGGTCTTCGGCCGAGCCCCATGGGGTTCCCGCTCCGGGGCCCAAGGTCTCATCGAACCCACCCAGCGGCATGATTCGTTCGCGCCGGAAAAACACCGTGAACGCGTGCGTGCGCGCAAACAGGTTGTACTTTGTAAGCCATCCCGCGGCGTGCGGACCACGCCGCAGAATCGCGCCGCTCTGATCGATGCACGGGCCGGTCAGGGCGTCGGCGTCGGGCCGCGCTTCAATCGCATCAGCAACCCGCTCGAGCGTATGCGGCAGATACCAGCAATCATCATCAGGAAAACCGACGATTCGGCCCGAACATTCGCGTAAGCCGGCGTTGCGGGCGCGCGAGACGCCCAGCGACGAACGCAGATGGCGCACTGAGTAGTCGTTCTGATGCGCGCGCAGGATCGGAACCAGGCGGTCATCGGGATTCTGGTCCACCACCAGCAATTCGAAGTCCCGCATCGTCTGGCTAGCCAAGCTGTCAAGCAGCCGCTCCAACTCCGTGGTTCGGCCGAAAGTCGCGACTATGAGCGAAAACATCATGGCTCGATTTCCAAACCTTCGGCGCTAAAGGGGCCGCTGCGCGGAGGGCCGGTGAGTGCGCGCGCGGAATCGCCCGGGATACGCCGGGAAATAGAACGCGCCAGATCTGGCGGCGCAAACGTCCAGATCGCGCAGATCAACCAACTCGGCCGCAATTACTACTGAGACTGCGGGATTCATTGCGCGATCCATGACGATCTCTTCAAACCGCCCCACTACGGCGAATCGGCGCGGGTTCGGGCAAACCCCAAATCGACTGCAACAGGGCCGCGCGATCCTCGCTTCCAAGCAGGCCGTGCCACGATGCCGCCGCCAGGATCACCAGTTCGGCGCAAACAAGACCGATGCGCATTTCCAGCGGCGACGGTACCGCGACCAGCGCCAATCCGACCGCCGCGGCGAGCGTAAACCATCCGAGGCGGCGACCGCCGCGAGCGACATCGGGAACGACGGTGCGCGCGACAATCCAGGTTGCGGCGGCTCCCGCACCGGCGCGAACCGCGCACGCGATCGCCGCACCCAAGGCTCCGTGCAGGTAAACCAGCGCAAACATCAAGACGAAGTAGATCGGCTGCTCAACCGCCTGGATCTTTGCGCCCAGGTCGGGACGATGAGCGGCCCACAGCAGAGAACCGGGCATCCGACCGAGCGACTCGAGCAATGCCGCGATCGTGAGCAACTGGACCAGCACTGCACTGAAGGCCGCGAATGAAGCTCCGACCCACAGAGTCAGGAGTTCACGCGCGAAGGCCACCAGGATTAGTGCGATCGGGAACATGATCACGAACAAGGTCTTGGCGCCCCGCTCGAACAGCACTCGGCTCTGCGCGCGATCCTGGGCCAGGCTGTATGTCAGAGCCGGGAACATCACGCGCGTAAGAGTGCCGGGAAGAATGCGGAGCTTGTGCAGGATGCGCGCGGGAACGACGTAATACGATAACGCGGTCATCGAAGCCATCGCGGCCAGAACGAAACGGTCGAGGCTTCCGCCGAGCAAACCGATCATGTTCGAGCCGGCCGCCCAGACGCCGAACCCGAGCAATTCCGGAACCATCTCGACCCGCACCCGCATCCGCGAGGCCATTCGCGGCACCGCGTGAGTGCACATGGCGAAATACACAAACCAGGTAACCGCGTGACCAGCCACGAGCACTCCGATAATCGGCACGATACTGTGCGAGAATGGCAGCACCGCGAGCGGCCCCAGCGACGAAAACATCGCGTTGGGACTCTGCACCAGATTGATCAGGTCGAAGCGCTGATAGGCGGCCAGCGTAGCTGTGAATGCGGTCAGAGTCAGGCAAATCGGCAGCGCGATCACCAGCAGATGAAATGCGCCCGTCGCCTCGGCCTGCAGCTCGAATGGAACCTTGAAGAGATGCCCCACGAGCATCGGCGTGAACAAACCCAGCAACACCGAACCCAGCAGCCCAAGCACCGTCATCAGCACCAGCGAGGTTCCAATCAGCTCCGGAATTTCGCGCTCTGAATGCTCGGCCAGCCGATCGCTCAGAAGCTTGGTCAACGCCGGCGAAATCCCGAAATCGAACACGCTGAAATAACTGAATACCGTCCACGCCAGCGCGATCATTCCGAAGCGTTCGGTGCCGAGTTTATGAATTAGTATCGGCATCGCGACGAACGCCGCGATCAGCGGACCGACCTCGCCAACCGCGTTCCAGAACACGTTGCGAACCAGGGTTCGGCCGCTGGTCAGCGCAGCGCCGCTATTTATGCCTACATAGTCCATCGCAATTTTATCAGTCAAATTTTGCGCCAAGAACGGTCTTCGATTACAAGTTGCGCATCAGAAATTATCTATGAAGCGACGAAGCACTTCACCGCTGGATTTAGGTGGCTGACCGCATGCCAACGTTCGATCTCCACGGGTATATGCACCAAGCCGAGACGGGATGAATGAGCTGCCGACTCCGCCGACCGAGACGCGATTCATTGGCGGGAGCGATTTTTCATTCACTGGAAGGCACCGAGGTTCGAATGGCGCCGGCCGAGTTGGCCGCCCACGATTGAACCGCAAGTTGATAAATTCCTTCCCTAAGCTCGGCAATTCGGTTTGGAGCGAACCAGTCACGGACGGCGCTGCGCGCCCGCTCGCCGACCTGCGCAGCATAGGCAGAGTCGCGAAGGAAAGGCCCCAACGCGCTGGCCAGCGCATGCGAGTCGCCGGCTGGAACGACCTCGCCCGCCCCCGCCTCGCTAACAAAATCCGCAATGCCGGACTCTCTGGTGACCACCACCGGACGACCGGCCGCCATTGCTTCCAGCGCGGCCAAGCTAAAGCTCTCGAAGCGCGATGTCACCGCCAAAACTCGGCAGGAAGCCAGCGCGCTCGTGATAGCGTCAGGCGAAATCAAACCAGTGAAGGTGCAACCATCAAGGCTGTCGCGTGGCGCCCAGAAGAAATTGGGTCGTCGGAAATCCGTGCTTTTTCCTCCGCCAGCGAAACACGCGTGCGCATCCGCAATTTCGAGCCGGATCTCTTGGATCGCGTCAACCAAGACCTCGGGCGCCTTGAGTCGATTCAGCCAACCGACGAACTGGACCCTCGGCGCGGTTTCACTTGCAGCGCAGGTGGCACACCACCGCTGACCATCGATCGGCGGGGGCACTACATGGATTCGATCTCTTTCGAGCCATTTCCAGTCCGCGACCTTGTCGGCCAGCATTGCGGTCGGCGCAGTTACGACACTGGCGTGGCGCACAACCAGGCGTTCGAACCACGCAGTGATTTGCGCGTCAAGGTTACTTTTTATCCCGTTGTGATCCATCTCGCAGCGGACGCCACCACTGTGGAGATGGGCAACGGTAGGGGTGCTGCCGAGCAGCGCAAGAGCGGCACCGGGCGCATTCCATTCTGGAAACTCGATCACGTCGAAGGGGATGTTCAGCCCGCGCGTCTCGAAGAATGCGGCCCGAGCGGAGTCGATGCGGTGAAAGATTTGATAGAAGGGCAACCTTGAGGCTCCGCGAAGGTGCCAGAGTTTACGCCAGTGAACGTTCACCCCGTCCAAAAACTGATCGCTCGACGCCAGGCCGGCTTGAATGCAAAGCACATGGACGTTATGTCCACGCCGCGCCAAGGCGGGCGCGATGCACGCGGTATAGGAGCCGATCCCCCCGAAGTTTGCACGCGGCGGGTATTGCTCGGTCAGGAATAGGATGTTCATTTGCGCCTCAGGCTCTCCACAGGCGCAGTGCGCGGGCTCCCGACCGCACCGCCCTCCTGGCAGTCAACGGCACAAGCTCGCAGACCAGAGTTGCGACCGTCTTTTTGAAGCGTAACTTGCGCTCGAAATCCCGCAGAGAGTCACCTGGCGTAATCGCTATTCTTCGCAGCTCGTAGGGATTCGATTCGATCGAGTTCGGCCCATCCCAGACTGTCATCCCCAGTTGGTAAGAGCGCATGAGTTTTTCGCGGATGATGCGACTGTCGGCGCCATCGCCATACGGATAGGCAAATGACAGCACTTCGGCACCGAGAAGATTTTGTAGATCGTTCTTGCTGCCTTCGATCTCGTCGGCGAGTTGTGACTCGCTAAGCGAGGTCAGATGCGAGTGAGTGCGGCTGTGCGAGCCAAGTTCAATTCCTTGTCCCGGCAACTGACGAACTTGATCCGCGGTCATCAGCCGCATGGTTTGGCGGCCATTCATCTCATCCCAAGTGTTGGTGAGCCCGAGTCTCCTTGTCACCACGTAAACCGCCGCCTTCAGGCCGTGGCGCCGAAGAACCGGCAACGCATATTCGACCATTTCCGCGTATCCATCATCGAACGTCAGCACAATCGGATTGCGTGGAAGCGGCTTGCCTTCCTTGTGCGCCGCAAGCCAATCCGAGGGCCAGATCGTTTCGTATCCGCGGCTCACCAGCCACTGCATCTGACGCTCGAATTGTTCAGGCGTGACCGTCAGACCATGAGGATCCTCGACCGGCAGCCGCCCGACATTGTGGTAGAGAAGTATCGGCAGCCGATGAGGCGCGGGTTGGGACAGAATGTTCATTATCGTGCGCATCAGATGCCTTAAGCGCCGAATACCCGTCGCAGCGCTTTTCGCGTGAAAGTAGCTGGATCCTGAAACAACTGTTGCGCTCTCGTGACCGGGTAGTTTGAATTCAATTCATCCCGGTAGAGCCGGCCGCCGACCAGGTTGAGGATCGATTCCACCGGCGCTACCAGTTGCGCCCGGTCGTTGGTTTGGCGATAGCGCTCCAGACCATCCATCAGAGTTCCAGCCAGCTTGTGGTCGTTGCTCCGCATGCGGCGGTAAATCCATTTGCACTCTCCGTCTGACCATTGGCGGTTGTACCCGAACAGGAGATGCGACGCTTCGATTACCGTGTGATACGCCACGAACCATGCTTCCGCTTGACTCTTGGCATCAACAAAATCGTCAAGCGCTTCGGTGACTAGCTGACGATAATCCGAAATCTCCTGCGCGGTCAGCGCAACGGGACCTTTCGCGAGAAGCAGGCTGGCCCTTTGCTTGAGCTCCGGGATGGCGCCCGCGTCGTCCTTCAATTCAATCCCCTCGGCAAGGGCGAGGAGAAGAATCCTGTCGGGATCGCGATGGTTCCAGCGCTTGCCTGTGCCGTGGATACGTTTCGTACAGAACCGCAGCGAGCGGCACATCACATCGAAACACCAATCGCTCTCCTGGAAATGCAGATGACAAGGTACGATCCTCTTGCGCTCGACAATCAAAATGTCCAAATCGGAGCTGTCAGCCAGATCTCCCCGGGCAGCGCTCCCGAACAACACCGCCGCTACAGAGTCAGGAAAACGCCTGCCCACAAAGTCTCGCGCCGCGCGGGTCGCGCTCGCGATACAAGCTTTACGAGGAGCTTCCTTCAATGAGCTGTTACCCATAGCTTATGTTCACTCGATCCGCTTCCAATGGCTCGCGGCAACCTGTTACCGCCCCCGGTGATCCGAATTTCCTGCCTTGACTTCGAAGAATCTATCTCTCGACGCTTCGTAGCGCGGCGTTCGTTAGCCCGTGTAGCCGGACTTGATCGCTGCGTCGTCGGTCGCGGACCGGGACAATTGCTGAACCCTGCGGATTCACTGCGCGCCCTCGCGGCCCCCTTCCAACCGCGAAGTCTGCGAGCCGGACGATGCGAGCGATCCGTGTTCGAGGTGCTGGTTGAAGAACTTGTTCTGGTATGAATACCAAGCGGCGATTCTTTGCCGCGCCTCGGCGATCTGCGCGGCGTAGCGCGGGTCGCCCGCCAGATTGTGACGCTCCAACGGATCGGCGGTGAGATTGTATAGCTCTGGCAAGGTGCCGTTTACGTGAAACGTGAACTTGAGATCGCGCGATACCAGTCCCCACTCGTAGCCCTCTGAATTTGCGACCAGATATGCACGCGGAAGCCGCTCGGATTCAAAGAGGCTGGTTCCCTGCCACTCAGAAGGCTGGGGAATTCCAAGCAAATCAAGAATTGTCGGCGCTATATCAATTTGCTGGCCGAGCGTCTCGTCGCGCACCGGCGTCGAGAACAGGCGCCGATTAATGTACATCAGTGGAATCCGAGTCTCTTCTTCGTAAACTGTGAAGTTGTGAACGGTGTACATGTGCTCTCCGAAGTCTTCGCCATGATCGCCAGTCACAACCAACAGGGTGTCATCGGCGAGTCCCAACCGGTTGAGCTCGTCGTAGATTTGGCCGATCACCTGGTCTTCTTCGTGGATTGAATTCAGATAGCGATTAAGATCGCCGTTGGAGCTGTCAAAATCGATTGCGGAATCCGAGAAATAGGGATGATGCGCGTCCTGGGTCCAAAGCGTCGCAAAGAATGGTTTTGAGGGATCGCGCTCGATCCACTTCGTCAGTTGCGTGACCAGAACCGGGTCGCGCGGTCCATCGAAATCATGGCTGGCGGAGTGAACCAGCGCGAAGCCATGGGCAGTGAGGAATTCTCCTTCGCGATCGAAATCGAGCTGGCCATCGTGGAAGAACGCGGTGCGGTATCCCAGAGTTTCGAGGACCCGCGGCAACCCTGTGATATTTATATGCGTCGCGTAGTTAGTAATGCTGCCGAGTTCCTGAATTGGATAGAGCGAACAGAACAACGCTCCCATCGCCTGCGACGTCCATGGCTGCTGCGCGTAGATCCGATCGAATACGGCGGCTTGATGCGACAATCGCAACAGATTGGGCGTGTCCTTCACGTCAGCACCGTATAGTTCAAGATGACGCGAACCGGTGGACTCGAGGACCACGAGGACCACGTTGCGCGGCCGCTTACTTGGATCGCGATTCCAGGTAACCGCGCGCGCCGCACCCGTATACCCCATCTCCGCGCGCTGCGCCGGAGGCAGAAAATCCTCGGTGTAGGCTGCCGGAAATGGAACGTCGAAAGCTGGCGCATCCGGAGCAATCACGGAGAGAAGGAATGCCCATTCAGGATTCCTGAGTGCCGGTTTATACAGTCGGGAATTCGAGGTCCAAAAGAAACCCATCGCGAAATAAGCGCCGATGACAATCAAAGTAACCGGACGCGCAAAAACTTCCGCTGCGCGGCGCAGCATCCGCGGCGCCATCCTGCACAAACAAATCGCCACTAGTACGGCGACTATTGGAGCGAACCCAACCTTGAGCAGCCTGAACGAGTAAACCTCGTGCCTGATCGAGGCTCCGATCCCGGTCAAATGATCAGACAGGTTAATCAGTTTCAGCGTAAGCGGCGTACGAACGAGATGAACGATTACCGTGTTGATGGCCGCAAAAACTGAAAACAGCATCGCGACAGCAAGTGACGCGAAATATAGCCCGCGCTGAATGACGGCCGTCCGTGCAAACTTGACCAGCACGACTGATAGCCATGCCGCCAATGCTGTAAGTGCCAGGTCCTGGTAGTCCGACAGCGGTAGCGAGATTGTGTAGCCAGGCCAGCTATGGATGATGAACCAACGCGCGATCACCATCGCAGCCGCCGTCCCGATCCAGATCGCCAAAACACGCTCGCGATATCGGGCACCGGCGTTCGGTTCGACCTGTGAGGTCTCGTTCATGTGTATGCCCGCGTCTCCCATCGTCGCTTTGCTACGGAGTCGCCGCGTAGGGATTGCTCATTCCGGCCGCTGCGGCTGATTTTTTCTGGAATTCTGCGTAGTCAGCCTTGATAACCGCGTCGTCGGGCGCCAAGTCCGCGGCGCGCGACAAATCGTTTCCCGCCGCGAAGAATTGATAGTTCGCTTGCTCTGCGAGCCCCAGCATGTGGAGCACCCGCGGGGAATCCGGATGCAATTCCGCAGTGCGTTTCAAGACCAGGATCGCGTCGTCGAGGCGTTTGTCGCGCGCGTACAGGCTCGCCAAGCGCATCGCGGCGTCGGAATCCGAAGGCCGGATATTCGAGGCATCGAGCAACGCTTTTTCCATCGTCAGGTTGTCGCCCGCGATCCCCGCCGCGTCGGCCAGCGCGAGATCGAGCGTGAACGGATCGGCGCCGTTGTCGATACCTTTATTGACCACCGCGCGCGCCGCATCCATTTTTTTCTGCGGCGCGAAAATTTCGGTCGCGAGATAGCGGTACGGATCCGCGTTTTCCGGATCGAGCGCCGCCGCCGCACGCAAATCTTTTTCTCCCGCGGCCGGGTCGCCGGCCTTGGCCGCGGTGGTACCCGCCGAGACCAGCAAGTTCGCGCGCACCGCCGGATCGGCCTCAGTCGCGGCCGCACGTTCGAGCAGGCCGCTCTCCCGCGCGTACTGATGATCGGCGTCGAAAAACTGTGCGAGCGTCCAAACCGCCGCGCGATAGTCGTGCGCGATCGCGCGGTCGAGGCCCTGTTCCACCGCCGCGCGTTCGCCGGGCGACAGCCACGGAATCAGCCGCGGCTCCAGATAGTAATGGGTTGACAGGTACGGCGAATCGAATACCGACTCCTCGACCTGCTTCATTGCCGGCGCCGTCTGGCCATTCCAGACCAACGCCTCCGCGTACTGATCGCGCGCATACGGATTGGTTGGGTTGAGCCATACCGCGACGGCAAGCTCTTGCGCGCGCATCGCCGGCGGTAGCCGCTTGCCCATCGTCTCGACCATCCAGAGATGCGGCACCACCGACGTCGGATGCGCAAGAAGCAGTGCACGAGCCTGCTCCGCAGTCTTCGGCGGAGTCATATTGTACGGATACGGAATTGCGGGCTGCATCAGCGCCACGACTCCGATCGCGACGGCGGCCGTCGTTAGTCCCGCCGGCATCGCCCACCGGGCGAACCCAGCCGGCTGCTCAGCCGGCTCGCTACGCCGGGTGGCGGCGACCAGCCGGAACGCGAGCGCAAGGAACAGCGTCATCAGCAGCGCGACGGCTGGGATCTGCAGGTTGAAGTCGAAAAATTCCTGGAACGCCAGCGCCGCCATTCCCGCCGTAAGCGCCGCGCCGACCGGAAGTACATCGGGCGGCAACGCGCGGATTCCGCGATAGAGCCGGAGGATAACCGCGGCGAAAAACCATGCGAACAGCGCAAAGCCAATCGCGCCGGCTCCGATCAACAATTCGAGATAGTCGTTATGCGCCTCGCGCGCAGCCTCCCACGACCACGGCGCGCGCTGAAAATGCGGAAATACATCGGGGAACGAACCCAACCCGATTCCGAACAGCGGAAACGATCGCACGATCCCGATCGAGTTGCGCCATACATCGAGCCTGAAGTGCAGGCTCTGATGCTGGCTGACGGTCTCCATCAGCCTTGCGTCAGCCTGATGCCGCCCCTGGTCACCGACGAAGAGCGAAGAGGTCAAGAGCACGACCGCGAACATCACCGCGCAAATCGGGATTGCGATCTTCCATGAAAGCCTGAGCAGCGCCGGGCGCTTGGCCAGAGGGATGAAGTGCGCCATGAAGACCAGCGCCGACGCGCCAACGATCGCACCGATCCATCCTGCCCGCGACAGGCTCAGCAAGAGCGCCGTGCTGGCGATCAGCACCACCGCCGCGCAAAAGACCCGGAACGCCTCGCTGCTGGATTTGCGCGCCACAAAAGTCGGAAACAGCACGCCCGCCAGCGCGACCGGAATGACGAGATTCAGGTAGCTGCCGAAATGGTCCGGGTTGACGAACGGCCCGCGCGCGCGATCCATCGCATCGGGCATCGCGCGGCCCCAATCGTAAGGAACGAAGACCCACAGAATCTTTCCATTCCAGAAAACCCGTTCGAGGATTCCGATACACGCGACCAGCAGCGCCGTGACCAGCACCGCGATCAGCACATAGCGATAAAAGCTCTTCTCCGATTCGGCATGCATCGAGGGTCCGAACGGATAGAGCAGCACCACGAAGAAAAATGCCGCATATGCCGCGAGCTTGAGCACCAGCTCGAGCGTCAGCTCGGGCGCAAATGACAACGGACGCCATCGTGAAGCAAAATCCGATGCGGAATCCGGTACGATAACGGCGCTGGTAGCGGCGGACTTATCGGGCCCGAGCGCGCTCTGATGAGGCTGCGGGATCGCGGCGCCTTTGGCCGCTTCCTGCGGCGTCGGCAGAACGACATCCAGATGCTCGGCCGCATTGCGATTGGGCAACCGCGACATCGCGGAGTACGGCGCCTCGTGCGGCCATCCCGGCAGCGACTTGGCGTACATCGAATAGGTCGCCGGAGAAATCGCGCGCAGGAGCGTAGGCGGGAGCGGAAGCAGCGCGAGTGCCGCGAACGCAACGAACAATCCTAACGGCAACGCGATTGGGGCAAGATTCGCAAGCGCGGGCTGAAACTGGATTGGCGCACAAAACGCCGTCTTCGCCATCCACAGCACGACCAGAGCGCAGATCGTAAGCTCGATCGAGATAAACGCCCACGGATGCACCGCGCCCATCGGCAGCGGCGACAGCACGACCAGCAGAAGTACGCCGGCCACGAACGCCCGATCGTACCAATTGCCGCCCTCGGCCGAAACGAACCGATGCCGTGAATGGTAGGACCGCTGACGATCGAGGCGGCTCGATGCGCCGAGTAGATTCACTAGCTCGGACTCACCGTTCCGGACGACTTGTAATAATCCTCGTAGGAGTAATAGCGATGGTAATGATAGTAATCAGGACTCTTCATATTGACCTGATTCAGGACCACCCCGAGAATCCGCGCGCCCACTTGGCCCAGGCGCGAGCATGCGTGACGCACTAACTGCTTGGGCGTGCGCGGTCCTACGACCACCACAACTCCATCGACCAGCCGCGACAGCACCACCGAATCGCTGACCGGCATAACCGGCGGCGAATCGATCAACACGCTGTCGTAAGTGGCGGATAGCTCTTCGAGAATTTCCTGCATCCTGCGCGAGGCGAGCAGCTCGGTCGGATTAGGCGGCACGGAGCCCGCGCTCATGAAGGACAATCCGCCGCTGCCGATCGGACGGATCACTTCGCCGGCCTGCTTCTGCCCGACCAGCACCTCCGTCAGTCCGACCAGGTTATGCACGCCCAGCACCTCATGGCATCGGGCGCGGCGCAGGTCGGCGTCGATCAACAGGACCCGCCCGCCCATCTGCGCAAACGCCATCGCGATATTTACCGCGGTCACGGTCTTGCCCTCGGACTTCGCGCCACTGGCGACCAGCAGAGTCTTGGGCGCCTCGGCTGCGCGCGAGAGCAGAATCGCGGTGCGGATCGCGCGGTAAGATTCGCCCGCGATCGAGAAGCGGCTCTTGGCCATCATGATTTCCCGCTCGTCGGCCGCACTGTCCGCGATCAGCGTGGGTACGCCGCCGTTTAGCGGCATCGCGGCCTCGGCCTCATCGTCGGCGCCCAGAGTCAGAAAATCGGGCACTGAACCGAGGCTCGGCAGTTGCAGATAGCTTTCGGCTTCCTCGGGATTGTGCAGCCCGTCATCAAGATGATCGAGCAGGAAGGCAATTCCGATTCCGACGAACAGTGCGGCCGCTCCGGCCACCGCCAGGTCGAGCAGCTTGCGCGGACTTGACGGATCGATCGGTGGCGTTGCTGAATCGATTATCGACACGTTGGAAGTCGGGACTTCGCCCGCCACGCCGATTTCTTTCATTCTTTCGAGCACGCTGGTGTAGAGCTGCCGGTTGGCATCCACCTCGCGCGCGAGCACCGCATCCTGCAGCGACGCGTCGTTGAGCGCCAGCGCCTTGGTCTTCAAATCGTCGACCGATTGCTTAAGCGCGGTTTCCCGGGAAACCGAGGCTTGGTATTGAGACTCGATGCCTTCGACCGTGTGATCGATTTCGGAGTTCAGGCGCGCATTGGTTTCATCGACCTTGGCCTTGAGTTCTTTGAGCGGCGGGTAATCGCTCTTGAATTGCTGAGACATGCTGGCGTACTGGCCCGCGATCACATCGTCCTGAGTTTTAAGTTGCTGGATCAGCACGCTCCCGATTACCGCTGGCAGCGAATTGTAGTTGCGCTTGTGGATCAGGTCGTGCTGCGACTCGAGATCGATCCGGTCGGTCTCGGCCTTGGTTAGCGCCTGATTCATTTCCTTGAGCCGCTCGTTGAGAATCGTGCCGCGGTCGTCGAGGTTGAACGCGACGATTCCGCGATCGCGGCGATAGGTGTTCAGCGCGGCTTCCGACTTCTCGACCCGCTCTTTGAGCTCGACCAGCTTCTTTTCGAGGAATTGCTCCGCTTCCTGGCTTGCCTGCGCGTGGATTTCCATCCCGCGATGGATATAGGTCCGCACGTGGGCGTTGGCGATCTGAGAGGCCAGCGCGGCGTTGGGCGAGGTGAACGAAATTGCGAACAGGCGGGTCCCGACATCCGGCTTCACCGCGAGGCTATGCAGGTAGTGATCCACGAGGCTCGGATCGATCCCATATAGATCCAGCGGACGGACCGCCGATTGGCCCTTGAGAATTCCGCCGATCGAAGCCCCGACCGCGTGGATCGTCGCCGAAAAAAAGCCTCGTTGGAGACTCTTACCGGTAAAATCCGGATTGCGATCAAGTCCAAGGTCGCGAATCACCTGGGCCGCAAGACTGCGGCTCTTCAGAATCTCTTCCTGGGTCTTGTAGTAGCCGTGATCGTCGGAACCGGCGCTCTCGGCTGCCAATTCGTTGATATTGAGAACGTGCGGAGCGTTGGGCTCGACCAGAATCGTACTGACCGCCGTGAAGTGCGGGGTGACTACCAGCACCACCAATCCTGTAACCAGCATCGCGGCCAGAAGCATACTCGCGATGAGCTTGGCGTGCCGGCGGACTACGCGAACATAGTCGCGCAGATCGGGTCCAGCGGCTTCGGGCGCGCCGAAGAAATCGGGGTCAATTCCGTGCCCCACATACTGCGCGGGGACAGGTTCGGGATAAACGCGTTGGATCGGATAAGGTGAAGAGTCTTTCACAATGGCCTCTGCGGGCTCGTTTACGTATTGATCGTCAGGCGGAAGTTTTGCGGCGTCCTACATAAACGGGAGCGCGGGGAAAAGTCCGGTGCTGAATTTCTGAAACACCGAGTAGGCGGCATACGGCACCGCGCCTGCGACAGACTTGCGGACGATCACGACGTCGCCGCTTTGGACTGCAACGTCAGGGGCCGTGCCCTTCTGGATCGCCGCGAGATCGACCGGAATCTCGACCTTGGCCGCACCGCTCGTCGCGCTGGTGCGCAGAATTACGGCCTGAGAGCTGAACATCTCTCCGCCAGCCGCAGTCACCGCGCCCAGCACCGTCATGCCCGGAGTAATCTTGAATGCGCCCGTATTCCGGACCCATCCCTTGACCATCACCTGGCCGGCGGCCGGAACGATAATCACGTCACCCGGACGAGCCGGAATTGCGAGTTCGTTTTCGTTGTGAGTGTTGTTCAGATCAATAACGATCGGATCGGAGCCGCCGATTCCGGCGGGAATCTGTGTGGTTGGCGGCTGATAGCTGGCCGGCACGCTTTGCCCTTCATCGACCGGCCCGATCGCGATACCTTCGCTGGGTTTTTCCGCCCCTTCGGCGACGGCGGCCTTGGGCGTCACTGGCGCGGGCGCCGGTGCCGCCCCGAGCTGCGACGCTGCCGCGAGCATCGCGCTGGTTTCCGCACCCTGTCCGGGAGCCGCGGGGATCAACAGGATTCTCTGTGCGCCTTCGACGGTCATGCCGCCCGCGCGGCTGATCATTGCCAGGACAGTGTCGTTCGGGCTCACCAGCGTGTACAGGCCCGGCTTTTGAACCATTCCTACGACTGCGACTTGCCGACTCTCATATTCCTTGGTGAAGACGTCCACCTGCGGTTCGTACATGTACTTCTCGAGCCGCGTCTTGATCTGATCGCGGACGCCGGCTTCAGTCAGTCCCTTGACGTTGATCACGCCTGCCAGAGGCAACGCGATCGTATTGTCGCCCGAGACCCTGACCGAACGATCTTTGAGATCGTCGATCGCCGGGACGGAGACCTCGAGCACGTCGCCCGGGCCTACCGTGAAATCGCCGGCCGATTTGTCCCGGGTGCGCTGTTGCCATAGGGCGTCGAGCCGCGCGGTATCGTCTGAATTGGCCGCCGCCCCCGGCATCGTCGCGGCGCCATCAGCCGATACGGCAGGAGCGGCTGGCATCGAATCCTGCGACGAGCACGCCGCAAACCCGGCCGCGATCGCGCAGGCGAGCACGGCGCAGAGCGCATTGCGATTCATCTTCGATAACACGATAGCTGGAACCTCGCGTGCCCTCCTCGGGCGCACTGTCTCAAGCCTATTGCCGCTGGGGTCTATCACTGGACGTCAATAGCGTTCCGAAATTCGCGGCTGAAAAAGAACCCATACAGCCGGCCGGAATTTTACCCCAGATGTCTCAGCGCGACGGACTTGCGTTTCCGCCGTTACCGCCGCCGCATTTGTTACCCTCGGTGCAGATGATGCCGCCGGTGATTCCGCCCACGCCGACCAGCATTCCGGCTCCCGCGGCTGCCGTCTCCCACCACGGGATTCCGCAAGTCAGCGTAGCCGCCGAGGCGACGCCCACATCAGTGGTGGCAAGCGCGCCCGCGGTCGGCGACAGGAACCAATTGATCGTCGCTCCCTCGATATCGACCTGGGTCACCGCCGATCCGCCCTGAAAGTCCTTGGAATTGGGATCGATCGAGACAGTGTATTTCCCGGGCGTTACCAGGGGAATGCAGTAGCGGCCATAGATGTCGGAGCGTCCATGACCGGCGGCTTGGCCGTGCGAATCCGTTACTGTAACGAATGCGTTATTTACGAAGTGGCGGTTCTGATCTGAGACCAGTCCAACCACGCTCGAACACATCGCGGGAACGGCCAGTGCCAGAATCGCAACTACCACGGTAAACGAACCAAATAGTTTTTTCATCTTTCGTAGCACCTCTCAAAGAAGGTCCGTGACAATTCCACAAAATCGAACGCGCGTCCGCCATCCCTGCACCGCATTTAGCCAGTCAGTCAGGCGTATCCACCTTGGCTAAGCAGCCAAGGCCACACCCCCTTCATCCCCTCCACCATAACTGCCGTTGCCCGCAAATACGAAATATGGCTCACACGGGCTAACGCTTTGTAGAATCAACGTGCTAGCGAAGTTTTAACATGCGAATAGGTGGCAGTCAAACGCCATTGCATTGATAATCCTTTCAAAGAAAAGCATAGCGTCCGGCCAATTTCTAAAGCACGATATGCACTATCAGTCTATCAATAAGCAGCATAGGCGATTCGTGAGGGCATTAGAGCGATCCGTGTCCACAGCCCACGCTGCATTCTAAAGATCGAGGAAGGTGATCTCTGGAGGTCCAAATGCTAACCGCGTAGCAATCGAATGGCAAATCCCGAATTCCGTCTGAATACGGTGAAAGTGATTGTAATGATGTGCGCTTGCTAGGAAAAGAGAGAATCTTTTGCGCCGTACTCCACGATTATCGACGCACCGGGATGCTCAAGGCGGCTTATCGACGCGGCGTCAGTTTCCAGGTGCAAACGAGATCGATTTCACGGAAAGAACAGGGGTCTCGATTTCTTCACCGCGCCAGCGCTTTTTCGTACTTCAGTGCAGCGTCAGCGTCCGACCATCGCGGCGGCACCCGTCCTATGTTCGAAGCTCTGATACAGCGAGACCTGCGACCGCGTCAGCAGCATCGAGTCGGTTCGTGACGCGAAGGTTGGGTAGAAGGGTTCCTCTCCGTGGGCGTGGTAGTAGGCTTGCGCCTTCAATTTCTCTTCGGCGAGCTTCAGGTTGTGAATCCTCTTGTAGCAATCCGCCATGTCGAAATGCCGCGGGCATCCAAGCAGATGAAACAGTTCGTGCTGCGTGACGCCGCTCGGCGACATGATGAGCTGATTGACCGTTGCGCGGCGCGCCACCACGTAGCCGTGCGTCAGAGTGCCGTCATCGACCTCGCCCAGGATCTCCGGCATTCCGACGCTGACCGAGATCAGGCCGAACGCCGCGTCGCCGATATTGCGATTGACGAAATAAAGTACCCGGTCGCAGGATTTGCCCAGTGGAACCTGGCTGACCTGTTCGAGGATTTCGGTATGAAAAAAACCCTCGCGCGGGAAGTTCTGGTAAGAGAGCGGCTGCAGATAGAGGTTGTAAATCTTCGCCTCATCGTTCCAGCTCTCGAGCAGCACGTTGGCGTCGTTACGAGTGATTCCGTTGTCGAGCAGGACGCATAGATGGACAGTCTCGGGGGGACCGTAGTCTAGACTGTCGCGCAGCGCGGGATGATCGATTCCCATGCTGGTACACGAAACGAAAATTGCCGCGAGCGGGAGCACAACTAGCGCGCGCGCCGCGCGTCTCACGATCAAAGCCGCCAATCCGAGCATCAGGTTTCGATCCTGCGGGGAACCGCGTTGGTGCGCCCCGGCGATCGAGTGCGCGATGGACACATCGATTGCCGATAATCGCATGCGTCCATGCGGAATTGGCGGACCGAAGCGGTGCCATGCTCCGTCGCTAAATTTTCCGCGATCGTTGCCATCCAGAACAGACCTATCGCTCCCACGCGGTTATTGGAAACAAAAATCTTTGGCGCACCGGCGTCACCGGATAGCGGCCGGAG
This sequence comes from Binataceae bacterium (SeqCode), assembly GCA_050736695.1. Taxonomy (GTDB): domain Bacteria; phylum Desulfobacterota; class Binatia; order Binatales; family Binataceae; genus JBARDN01. Next base: position 21,773 of record JBOHWH010000111.1, read on the forward strand.
TGGGCGATTGGTTGCAAGAAAGGACCTACACGACGTTTGCCATTACCGCGACCGTGAGATCACTATGGTTGCGCCGTGAAGATCGGGACGCGCCTCACCGCAATTCTGCTGCTCTGCTTGCTGCCGGTGCTCGCCGCCTACATGTATTTCGGCATTCGCCAGGCGACCCATACCTACGTAAGTGATCTGAAGCGTGAGACTCGCGCAACCGCGCGCGCGCTCGGCGCCGCGCTGGGCCGGGACATCGAGCTGGGCGAATGGAGCGATGTGCGGTTAGCGCTGGAACGGACGCGCGAGGAGTACGTCGCCGCCGCAATCTTCGGGCTCGACGGTAAGCAGACGATGGCGCTGGCCGGGTACCCGATCGAACCGGCGCCTGCCGCGGCCAAGCTCGTCGCCGCGCTTCACGGCGACGGCGTCGAATTCATGCAGACCATCGGCGATCAGACCTGGTTCTGCCGCGCGGCCGCGCTTAGAAATAGCGCTGGCAAGCCAATCGGAATTCTGCTGGTCTCTCAGCGTTGGAACGATGTCCGGAACGATCTGCGCAGCCGCGTACTGCAGGCTGTCCTCGCCTCGATGCTGGTGGCAGGGCTTATCGCGTTCCTGATTCCCGCGGTGAGTCAGCGCTATGTCGCACGGCCGCTGGCCGATCTCTCGGCCAAGGTGGCGCGGATGTCGAGCGACGACAGCCGCGACACGCTCCGGATCGGCGACGAGGTGGAATACCTGGGCTCGGAGTTCCGCCGTCTCGCCACCGATCTCGAAACCGGGCGCCGCCGCCTGCTGGACGAGACCGAGCGCAAGCTCGAGCTCGAACGTGAGCTCCGGCGCGCCGACAAGCTTGCCGCCATCGGTACACTGGCCTCGGGTGTCGCGCACGAGATCGGAACTCCGCTGAGCGTGATCCGCGGACGCGCCGAGCATCTGAATTCCAATCGGCAGAACCCGCCGCGCACCGCCGAGGGCCTTGAAATAATCATCCATCAAATCGATCGCATCACGCGAATCGTACGAATGCTGCTGGACCTCGGCGCGCGCCGCGAACAAACCTTCGTCGCCTGCGATCTGCGCGTGATCGCCCAGCGCACACTCGCGCTTTTGGAAACTGAGACCGCGCACCGCGGCGTGCGATGCCAAGTCGAGCTCGGCGCGTTTGCGCTCGAGGTGCGATGCGACGCCGACCAGATTCAGCAGGTGTTCGTAAACCTTGCGATGAACGCGATGGACGCGATGGGTCCCCAAGGCGGAACCTTGAACGTCAGCGCGGCGACCGCAAATCACGCCGGACGCCGCGTCGTGATCGTGACTTTTGCCGACACCGGACCCGGCATCGCGCCCGATGTGAGCACGCGGGTGTTCGATCCGTTCTTCACCACCAAAGAGCCCGGCAAGGGCACCGGAATGGGACTCGCGGTCAGTGATGCGATCGTACGCGACCATCAGGGCGAAATCGCACTCGAATCGTCGGTGGGCGGCGCGCGGATCTCCGTCACGCTGCCGCTGGCCGACGCCTTAAGTGGCCCACGCGGCGGCATCAGGAGGATCGCGTGAGCGCCTCGCCGCTGGACTTCTCGATCCTGGTAGTCGATGACGACCCCGATATGGTCAGCATGCTCGGTGACGTGCTGGGCGACAAAGGCTACCGGGTGCTGCGCGCGGGTTCGGGCGCCGACGCATTGCAACTCGTCGCGTCGGAGCATCCCGACTTGCTGATTTCGGATCTGCGGATGAGCGGGATGACCGGGCATCAGTTGCAGGCGCAGCTTAAGAGCGCCACCCCGGAGCTGCCGGTGGTGATCATTACCGCGTTCGGATCGATCCAGACCGCGATCGAATCGATGCGCTTGGGCGCCTTTGACTACATCACCAAGCCTTTCAGCAATGATGAGCTGACCCTGGTGGTCGAGCGCGCGCTCGAGGATCGGCGGCTGCGGCGCGAGGTGCATCGGTTGCGCGACGAGCTGGCCAAGCGCTACGGACTCGATGCGATTCTGACCCGCAATCCGCGGATGCGCGCGCAACTGGAAATCCTGCGCCAGGTGGCGGAAAGCGCGGCGAGCGTGCTTATCACCGGTGAAAGTGGAGTCGGCAAGGATCTGTTCGCGCGCGCGCTGCACTACCATAGCGCACGGCGCGGCGGGCCATTTATCGCGATCAACTGCGCCGCAATTCCCGACACCCTGCTCGAGAGCGAGCTGTTCGGCTACGAACGCGGCGCATTCACCGATGCGCGCCAGTCGAAAGCCGGACTGTTTCATGCCGCGGGCGGCGGAACGCTGTTTCTCGACGAGATCGGCGAGATGCCGCAGGGCCTGCAGGCCAAGCTTTTGCGCGTGCTCGAGGATCGTCGCGTGCGTCCGATCGGAGCCACCCGCGAGACGCCGGTGGATGTGCGCGTGGTGGCCGCGACCAACGCCAATCTCGAGGCCGCGCTTTCGTCGGGTCGCTTTCGCATCGACCTGTATTACAGAATTGCCGCGGTCACGATCGCGATTCCTCCACTGCGCGAACGGCCCGAGGACATCGCGACGCTGGCGCGCCATTTTGCCGCGCGCGCGGCGGCAGAATCGGGCCACAAGCCGCTGGCGATAGCCGACGACGCGATCGCGATGCTGACGCGCCACTCGTGGCCCGGCAACGTGCGCGAATTGCACAACGCCGTTCAGCACGCGCTGGTGCTATGCCGCGGCGATCGCATCACGCGCGACGACCTGCCGCCGCGAATCGCAGGGGGCACCCCCGAGCGCATCAATCTGGAAGTCGCGGTGGCGCAGCGAATGCCGCTCGAGGAACTCGAGCGCGAATATATTCGCGCGACCCTGGCCGCGGTTTACGGCAATAAGAGCGAATGCGCCGCGATTTTAGGAATCGACCGCAAAACCCTCTACCGCAAGCTCGAAGATCCGCCCGATGAATCCCTCGGCGACGCAAGCTCGAATCGTCCACTGCGCCCTCCGCGCCGGTAGTACATAAGACGGGTGGCTCGCGCGATACAGCCTGCTACTTCGCGGCCACGGGCGAGTAGTACGCGACCGTTCCTTCGCCGATTGACCGGGGGGCGCTGCCATCGATTGGCACGCTCCACACCGTCGGTGGCGGCGCCACTCCAAGCGAGCGGGTTGGCACGGCCAACAGGCGCACACCCGCGTACACGATCGCTTTCGAGTCGGGCGACCAGATGGTCTGCGAAAGCGCGAGCTGTTCGAAAAAGCGGTAGGACACCGATTCTTCCTGGGTCGAAATAAATTTGCCGAGCTCGCGGATCTTGCCGGATTTAAGATCGATCAGTTGCCAGATGTAGAAAGGCTTTTCATCGGGTACCCCGATGTAGGCAAGGTAACGGGCGTCAGGCGAAAAAAAATACGCCGCCACCGAATCTTTCGTCAGCGTGCGAGTCGTAGCATCGCTGATATCCACCAGCTTGATCCCGTGAAACGCCGGGTCGCGCGGGATCACCGTCGTCGCATACGCGATGTGCCGGCTGTCGGGAGCCCACTCGAAACTATTGTCGCCGATCGGCAGACTGACGATCGAGCGCGGATGGCGCGCGTCGGCGTCAGCCACCACCAAGTTCGCCTCGGCGTGATTGTTCACAATCCATGCCAGATGCTTTCCGTCGGGCGACCAGCACGGCGTCTTGAACGGCGTGCGCCCGTGCGAGAGCACCTTGTCCACGTTCTGGCTGGTGTCGGTGAGCGTAATCAATGCAACGCGCTCGCTCGATTCGGGATCGGAGCCGGCGGTATGCACCACCAAGCTTCCGGGCGAAGGTCCCCACGCGAAATACAGCGGCACCCCCGTCAGCACGATCCGAATCGGCGCATGCTCCTTCACCTCCGCCAGCATCAGCGAAAGACCGCGCGGCTCGTTCAGCAGAAACGAAAGATGCCGTCCGTCGGGGAGCCAGTAGATGTAATCGATGTGCTCACTTGTACTCTCGAAAATTTTTATCGCTTCGCGTTTTTTCAGGTCATAGACCCAGAGCCCGAATTTGACTCCGGCCTTGTCGCGGATGACCGAGGAATAGGCGATACGTTCGGCGTCGGGTGAGAACGTCGGCCATCCATATTGCGCGTCCGGCTGCGGCTCCGCGGCCGGCACAAATGCGGCGGCCAGGATCGCGCCACGGCGACGATTGTCGCGGCGAACGTGCTCGCCTTCGATCGGGCAGGTCAGGCAATCGGGCTTGGGGCATTCGCCCGCGCAATAGTAGATGTTGTAATCGACGCCGACGTAGGTGATCGCGCCTGCCGCCACTTGGCCGGACGCAGTCCTGGCACACACCGGCTCTGACGCCATCGGCAGAAATAGTGCCAATGTTGCCGCACCGAAAATCGCGTTGAGTAGCCTCCCCCATCGTGATCGCATTGGGCTAGAATTGCGCCCCACGGCAGGCGAACGCAAGCTATGCGCTGGCCGCCGCGGCGTCGAGAGGACCGGACCGTGGCATGGTTGACAGATCGACGAATCGAGGCCAGAGTTTACGCCATGCGACGAGCAGCATATGTTTTGGGCGCCGCTCTGATTTTGTGTGCGCCGGGTTTTGCGCGCGCGCAGTACTCCGACATGGATAAGCAGAACCCCAAAGAGTACACCGACGACGATTCGCAGCCGCTCAAGCTCATAAGCTACGTTCTCGCTCCCGTTGGCTTCGTGCTCGAATGGGGTGTCGCCCGGCCGCTGCATTACCTCGCGACCGATACTTTCCTCGCTCCGGTGCTTGGCGCCAACACCGACGCCGACAAGGTGACCGTCGCGCCGATTGCCGAGTTGCCGCCGCCCGACGAGATCACCGACACCAACGAGCATCGCGACACCATTATCGTTCCGCTTCAGCCGCTGTCGCCCGCTAATGCGGCCGCGCAGCCAAGCCCCCCGCCCGCGGCGGCGGCGTCGCATCAGTCCACTCTGCGCTAAACTGTTTCCCGATTGATCAAGCCTCATTTTGCCTGCTGCATTGCGGCTTCCTTGAATTGTCCTGCCCTCTGGAGTTAGAATTTTCTCTAATCGGGAAACGTCCACCTGAATGGGTGAAGCTAATCGTTCACTTTCGAGTGAAGAGGCCGCGAGGATTCCAAATGGCTGCGCCGTCTAAAGTCAAAGCTCCCACCGATCCGGCTGAACTCGCGAAGTGGCGCGCCGATGAGCAGGCGCGCGAACGCGCCAAACGCGACAAGGAAAAGGCGGAAATCGGCTCGCTATGGAGTCGGCGCGATTTTCTGGGACGCCTCGGATGGGGCGGTTTCGGCGCGGTCACCACGATCGGCCTGCTCGCCGCGGTGCGCTCGGCGTTTCCGCGCGTGCTGTTCCTGCCGCCGTCTAAATTCAAAGCCGGCTTTCCGAGCGATTACGTGGTCGGCGAAGTCAGTGAAAAGTACAAGCAGGAGTTCCGCACCTGGATCATCCGCACCAAGGCCGGCTTCTACGCAATCTTTGCCAAGTGCACGCATCTCGGATGCACCCCGCGCTGGCTCAAGGCCGAGCAGAAGTTCAAGTGTCCGTGTCACGGCTCCGGCTATTACATCAGCGGCTTGAATTTCGAAGGACCGGCGCCGCGTCCGATGGATCGCTTCAAGATTTATGTCGGCGACGACGGCGAGCTGGTGGTGGACAAGTCGGTACTCTATGAGATGGCGCCCGGCGTCGATCCCAACGACCAGTATCCGCAAAGCATCCTGAAAGTCGCGTAGCGAAAAACTCGGGCGTACGTACGGCGGTGGCGAGGCATCCGCCTCGCGCTTGAGGGCGGGTGTTGGCGCTTCCTGCGCCGCGGCAATCGCGTCGATGCTTTCGCGCCGAAAGGCTGCCCGAAATTGGCCGTAAGAACCGGCGAGGGGTTTGAACTCTCTGGTCCGAGTGTGCGTAAGAACGCCATTCCCGGAATTGAGTCGGGATAGAGCCCCGCTGGGCTGATCAGCCGCGCCGGCCAGATGCGGCGCCGGGTCATTACGCCAGAACGTGCTCTTTAGCGGACGACCGCCATCGTAAAGCGTCTGCCCAAACATCGCGCAACCCTGCTGAGATTTAGCGAACACCCAGTAAGCGACCTCATATTGACCGCGGGGCAAACTGGTGACCTCGACATACACCGTGTCCTCTCCGGCCGTCTCGCTCCAGGACTTGATTCGCACCAACTCTTGTCCACTGCCGGTCACGAACTGCCTGGCTTCGTCGACCTCAACCCCGGGCGGAGGGGTTACGGCGTCGGGCGCGGACTGTGCGTGAATCATGCCGCTGCCCATCAAGCCTCGTGCGATCAGCCAAGGTTCTATTGGCATGAAAGAAGCGTCCGTCGCTGCCTCGGTTACCGGTTGCGACGGGCTTCGATACTTTGGAACGATCGTTCACAAGTGTGTGCAGCCCATATCTCATTTGGATTAGCCAGGGGCGGACCCAACGGCTAGAGTCGGCGGAGTCGCAAGCTCGCGTGCTACCTGGCGCGGATTCTGGTCGTCCGGAAGAACCAGCAGCAGCGATTCGAGCCGGTGGGTTCCCGCGGAAAGATTTTCCCATCCCGTCATCAGATAACCGATTTGAAGCGTGTCGCCTGTGCAATTATCCGATTCCTCCGCGAGCAGCGCTCCGTCACAATAGTAGAGTTGCAGGCGAACCGCGGCAAGGTCCGGTGATGGCATGAACGTCTGCGTCACAATTTTTCCATCGCCGGTAAGCGCGATCCAATCGGCACTCGGCGGGTCACGCCGAAGTGCCGCGAGCTTGTAAGCGTCTGCTGACCCAATCGCCAGCGGAGGGTCGTCCATGCCGGACCACGCGAGGGTAAAACCGTCGATCCCGGCGAAGTCGAGCCACGTGCGAACTCGCACATCGCTAACGACCATTCGCGGCACCCATAACACCTTCGCGACGAATGAATCCTGCGAATAGTCACGATAAAAGATCTCCGAACTAACGACTCGCGGCGACGTGATACCCAACACCAGATTCACTGAGTGGCTCACGCGGCGGATCAAACGAATCGGACCAGCGCGCCATGCGAGTACGCGGTTGTGTACACCACTCGCTCCGAATCTCAGTGTGAAGTACATCAGCACCCGCGCTGTCACCCGGACCTGAGCGCCGGTGATCAGGTTGTGCGACCATCCGCCGCGCGCATTCCTGAGCGCAAGACCGATCGGAAAGTCTTTACGAAATGTCATCCGATAGCCTGCTCCATCGATTTGCCCAGCCCTCGGTTCATAGTTCACGTAGGACACCGGACTCAGGCTCGGGGAGGAAACCGCCGCAATGTAGGCGTAGCCGTGTACACCATTGGTGGGATCGAGGGCGGAGACCTCGACGGTCCCGAGTGGCAACTGGTCGTGCCGCTCGGCGCGTTCGCCCAGATCCGAGAGCATCATCGCGATTTCAGCGTTGCGATCGAGAATCGCCGGGATCTTGCCGATCACGGGTTCGGGTCCGTCGGGCAGAGCGTAACTTCCGTCGGGCAGAACCTGGTCAACCTGGAACGGGATGGGTTCGAGGCGCCCTTGATGTAATGCGAGCACTTCCAGCCGGTTTTCAGCCGCGCCGACGAGTTGCCGCATCTGCGCACCCTTGAGCACGATCACACGCCAGTCGCGCGGCGCCTGCCCGCCCAACGCCGGCCACGGCAATATAGCCAGCAAGGCAACGGTTAGGGCCGATCGGCGGACTGCTCCGCGCAATTGGCTTCTGCGATGACCGCTTATCGCCATAAATATTGTGCGCCAGCCTCGCCAAGACCCTTCGCAGTCTACCACGATCACTTCGCCGCCCGTCTGGTTGATTCACCTCCGCATCGTTTGTGTTTCGTTTGCGCTTCACGCCCATAAAATCGCCTTTGCGAGCACCGAGATTAAGCTAGAATTGTTGTGCAGCCTTGTTATGCATGAGGCTCGTCCGGGTTGGACACTGCGGGAATGCGCGGCGGGTGTCCGGAGCTGAGCCTTCCGCCAACGGTCGTTGATTGGCCCTTGGCTTTAGCCATTTGCCTGGAGGCGCGGACCAATATGCATGCCTTAAGAAGCGGCGCCAAAGGACGACATCGCCTTCACGCCGCGTATTCGGGCTCAAGATTTCCTTTTGGACGCAAGACCTGGCGGCTCAGCGAGCCAGGCGGCTCGACCCATCCACTTGATTCGCGAAGGCGGTCCGCAACCCTTTCGCCGGCTTCCTTGATGATGTGGCGGATGATCTCACACGGCTCCAACCCCGGAAGCGCACACGGCTTGTTAACAGCATGGTCGGGATGGGAGCGTATCTCGCACTACCTATGGCCAACTACCGGGATTCCCGCCGCGCCCTACCAACTGCTTGAATTGCGAGTCGGTCCCTACTCCGGCAAATCATTTGTTCTTGGCGACGGAACCAAAATTGAGCAGGACTTGCTGATTGGCGAGTTGCATTGCAACAACCACAACATTTTTCGCCTGGTCGTGGAACGTGGCGTGAATCCGTATAGCGCGACCCGCGAAGACTTACGCAGTTTGGCGCTCTGGATAAGCCAGGATGAGACCGGCCGCCAGGTACGCGCTCTGTACGGAGTTACGATGCTCACCAAAGGAGCATTGCGGCTGGGATTTACGATTCGGCGGCAGCCGATCAACCTCCGCCGCCGTTTCGAGCGAATCTTCATGACCGGCCTTCTGCTTCTTTACACGACCGGCAACGTGCAGCGCCTGATGAGGGGCGCGACCCCATGCACCTACCCGCAAGAGATATGGATGTCGCGCCGCGAGCTGATCCGGCGGTATGGAGACCGTCCCGCACGCTTGTCCGACCCGTTTGATCGGCCCGCTGACAGTTCGCCTTCTTTCATGTCATGAGGCCGCAAGCGCATGCCGCGCTGATCATAATCGCGGCAGCCAAAGGCAGTGCATCCGACGGTGGATGTTCGGCGAATGTTTCTCCGCGCGTCACCAATACAGGATTGATTACGTCCCGGAACGACTCCATCAGCGCGGCGGTAGGCGCCGGATCATGCTCGAAAGCGAAAGCTTCCGGACCTAATAGACACAGGCCGCTCTTGAGTAGCGCGATTTTTGAGGTGCTCAGAAAATCCAGGGCAAAGTCGTCGCCCAGAAAACTTGCGATCACGTAACGATAGTCAACGCGCGGTCGTCCAGCCGGCCCTTGAAAGCTGTCGCGGGCATCCGCTGATCCGTCGCATTGTGGGCACGACTCGCGTGCGACCCGTTTGGGGCCGGGTTCAAGCGCCGGCGACTCTCCCACCGCTTTTTAAGCGCGGAAGTCGCGGCGATAGACTACGTAGTTCGCGCAGACTTTCGCCCCGAGCTTTTCCGCGGTGCGGCGCGAGGGCCAGTTGTCATCGACGACCAGAGTATAGCTGAGATATTTTGCGCCGCGATCGATAAGCTTCAAATACGCCTGCGCCGCCATCGCGAGATTCAGCCCGCGCCCGCGCGCGCTTTCGCGCACGCCGATCGCGAGAAAATTGAGTTTCTCGGAATCCTTGATCGTCCGGCCCCGATGCACGATCGCGTGCGCGGTCTCCTCAGGGCTGACCATCAGCGTGCCGGCGACCTGGCCCTGATGATACGCGCAGATCGAGGTTTCGAGCCCGCCGGTCACCTCGATGAACATCATCATTTCAGCCATCGCCTCTTCGCTCGAAGTGACGTAGCCCCAATGATTGTAGAACGCCTCGTTGAAAGCGGGACCGAATTCGTGCGCGCGTCTTTCACTCGGGATCTCAGCAAGCGTCTTCAACTCAAACCCGGCGCGGCGCGCGGCCTCGAGCGCGCTTCGGTAGCGTGCGGCCAATTCCTCCGTCACTCCGATTTTGTAATCGACCATCCCCTTTTCACAAAAGAAGCCGGCGTCCTTGATCATCGAATGATAGTAATCCGGATTCTGGCGCATCATGGCCGGCGGCAGCGCATCGTATTCGTCGATCACAAACGGCATATCGAGCGGCAGGTAGAATCCGGTCCGCGCCGCAACCGCGCCCTGCCCGCGCAGCCATTCGCACGCCGCGTCCATCACGGCTTTAGCGGCGCCGTACGCGCCGGCTTGAGCCTCGAAGAACATCAGATGGCCGAGTTTCTCGCCCCAGCGTTTGGCGTATCCGGGATCGAGCACCGCGGCGACCCGCGCAACGATCTCACCGCCCTCGCGCGCGACGAACGCGCGCAGCGGTTTGCCCGTCATGAACGCCGAGAAGCCCATCAGCATCGGGAGCTGCAGTTGCGCCGGAGCCGGCCATCGCGCCTCCAGCTCCGGGCGAACCTTATCGGCGAAGGTTACAAATTCGCTGAGTCCGTTTTGATCGTCAGGCAATTCGATTTTTAGTGACATATTGATGTATCAGAAGTCGCGAAAAATATGCTGCAACAATATGCCGCAAAAGCATGCTGGACGATAGTTTTGATCGCGCGGCCGCTCGCGGCGCGCGGGCAGTCACCTTGTTTCGGAAGGCTGTGTGCGCTAATCACCACGCAGGGACTAAAGTAACGCCGCATCGGCGTGCGCGTCAATTCTGGTACGCGCGTAGTCGGCTTCAGGAGAGCTCACGCATGGTCGAAAAAACGGTCGAGCTAACCGGCATCTCGGCCACATCGGTCGAGGACGCCGTGCAGATCGCGGTAGCGCGCGCCGGGGTGACCATCTCGGGCATCCACAGCGTGCATATCGAAGATGTCTCGGCCGCGGTCGAGAAGAACAGGGTCGTGCGCTGGAAGGTGCGAATCAAGGCGACCTTCCAGATCAAGGACGAGTTGCACGAGTAGCGTGCTCAGTGAATTCGCAACCGGCGGCGGATCGCGAGAACGGCAAGTTCAGCGAAGCCAGCCACTGAGAAACTGATGTCATCAAAAATCGTTGAGGTTCATCCGGGTATCTACGAGATCTTTCTGCCGCTGCCGATGCGGCCGACGATCATCAATGTGTACCTGGTCGATTGTCACGGTGCGTGGGCACTGATCGATACGGGAATGAATTCCGCCGACAGTATCGCGACGCTGGAAGACGCGTTTACGCAGGTCGGAATCAAGCTCGAGGATCTAAACGCGCTGATCGCGACGCATCATCATATCGATCACTTCGGCGCGTCGGGCGAAATTCGCCGCCGCAGCCATGCGGTGACTCATATTCACCGGCTCGAAGCGGCGCGCGCTGAGCGGATGCTGTTTTTCGGAAAGATGGGTCCGGCCGATCGGCCGGAGTCGCAGCCGTTTTTCGAAAAGCACGGCTTTCCGATCGCGGAACATTCATCGGCCGGGATGCGGCCGGCGTGGATGGGCACGCAGATGTATTTTCCGGTGACCGAGCCGGATCACTTTATCGCCGACGGCGACGTGATTAAGGTTGGCGATCGCGAGTTCGAAGTGATCTGGACGCCGGGCCATTCGCCGGGCCACAATGTCATTTACCTGCGCAAGGAAAAGGTGATGATCGTCGGAGACCATTTGTTGCCCAAGATCACACCGCACGTGGGAATTTATCCCGACGCCGAAGCGACCGCGAATCCGCTGGGCGATTTTATCGAGTCACAACTAAAGGTGCAGCGCTTTGACGCCGAATTGATTTTACCCGCGCACGGCGGCGTCTATCAGGACCATCGGCATCGCGCCAATCAGATCATCGAGCATCATCGGTACCGCGAAGCCGAGATGCTGGATTTGGTGCGTAATAAACCACAAACCGCGTTCGAGGTGGCGCAACAAGTATTCGGCAGCGAAGAGAGACCGATCTTTCACGTGATGGCGGCAACGTTTGAAACCCTCGCACACCTGGAGTACGCCCGCATCGAGGGACGCGCCCGCAAAGTCGAACGTGACAATCGAGTACTTTTCCAAGCCTTATAATTATGTTACTAGGGGTTTGCTAAATTTTTCATTAGGTGTATTTTGACGCTGCTTTGACTTGGGTGGCGGATCGGCCGTTGCGGGCCTTGTTAGTCGGGGGAGGCCCCCAGAGTGAAGGAGGATGCCATGAGACGCACGATTGGGTTGTTGCTGGCCGGTGGGCTGGCATTTATGGTCGCCGGATGCGCAAGCACCAGCGGCAGTAGCAGCGCCGGTAGCACACCGACGGCTGCGACCGGAGCCACGGCAGGTCAGCAGACTGCCAGCACGGGGGCGGATGCTTCGCGAGTAAACCGCGATTTTAACCTCAGGGTTAAATGTCCGGGCGTACACGAAGAAAAGCTCCACGGCTGGACAGATCAACAGATTATGCAGCAGGAGTCCGTCGTCCAAGAAGACATCCCTGCCTGCATGGCTTGGGTTGCGGAGCAGCCGAAGGGATTCGTCCCGCCTCCGCCTCCGGGTTATGTGCCGAAGACACATGCGGCAGCCCCGGCTCCAGCGGCGGGTGGCGCAGCACCGATGCCGGCCCCGGCAAGCCATTAACCGGACTTATTGGGGCGCGGCTTCGTGGCGTAAGCTAATCGCTTACTGCCCAGACGCCGCGCGCTCCAATTTGTAGCGGAAACACAACGGCGCAGCGTGTATTCGATACGCGCTGCGCCGTTGTTTATTAAAAATCTGCTTTTTCGGGCGGCAGAGCCTTGCCAAACCCGCGCCCTAGTTGGCGCGCGCCGCCCGCTTGCTGTCGCGCCGCGACGGCGCGCTGATTCGGCCGCTGCGGACCACCGGTGAGCGCCGCGCCAGACGGCGGGTTGAAATGCCGGCCAACTGCTGGCTGCGCCAGTCGCGCAGTCCATTGCGCAGGAAACCCGGCTCGATTCCGAGAGTCTCGCAGACGGTCTCAAAGGAGAACGGGCCTTCTCCGCCTTCTCCGCAGAGCCACTGTTCGGCTTCCTGGAACAGGCGCTTGCGCGAGCCGCTCTTTGCGTCGGCGTTATTCTGGAAGCAACGCAGCGCGTCTTCGAGAATCGCCATCATCAGCTTCTTGACCGGGCGGATCGAGCTATCGTCACGCCGACTGTCGTAAAACTGCTCGGGCGTCAGAACGTCGGGTACGAATAGAGAACCGATTGATGTATTTTCCCATTCCATGATGTTTTGGCCTCACCCGACTATTCACCTAACCGATCATACGATATTTAGGGTCGGATTGTTAATAACTTATCTGCCACAGATGAGCAATTTTCATGCCTACTTCGACCGCTCAGGCCAAAAGTAGATTTTCTAGAGTGACAGGCGATCTTCCGTGAGGATTAGCGCGGCTACTTGTTAGAAGTTTTATTGATGCCTTTGCATTTCGCGAAGGATTCCGCGATATGCAAAGAGCGAAAACGTCTATTTGCCGCTGCCCTATTTGCGACAGAGAGTAACACATCGGCTACACTCGGGGCAATTGCACGTCGCAAACCGGTAATATCGGTCAAAATGTGGCACTTCCGCTACATCGCGATTGCAGCCGCTGCGATGCAGCCAGCCGGTTCTACTGCGCCTGATTTCTACTGCACCGAGTCCGGGCCGCCACGCGTTCCGGCCGGTCCGAGCTTACGCTCCTCGAGCTTAAACGTAAGCACATCGAGCAGGCAGTCAACCCTGCCGGACAGCGACTCGAGCAGAGTCTGTTTTTCGATTGGACTTACGTCGAGATGGAAGCAAAGGAAGTTGATCAACGCCGCGCCCCGTAGTCCGCCTTGCTCGACGATTGTGCGCCACGCCTCTCTGGCAGGATCCCCGAGATAGCTGAACAGCACCTCGCGTAGCGACTCCATCGTCTCGAAGTCGCATTCGAGGGCTTCCGAACCGGCGGGGCACCATGTGACTTCAGCCTGACGATAAACCTTCTCCCGGATCTCGCGCAGCACGCGAAACTCGGCGAGTCCCTCGAGCACCAGGTTGTAGCGTCCGTCCTCGAGCCGGACCAGATCGCGAATTCTGCCGGCGCATCCGACTTCGTAAATGTCGGGAAAGGCGTGATACTCTCGCTCCCAGTCGCCCTTCAGCAGGATGATCCCGATGATCCCGTCGCCGCTCGCCGTATCGGCGATCATCTCGCGATAGCGCGGCTCGAAGATATGCAACGGAACCGGCGTGCCGGGAAACAGCACAAGATTTGGCAGCGGAAAGAGCGGGACGATTTTCGGAAGTTCGGCCACGCGATTACTGCTGCGAGCTTAAAGCCACCAGCCGAGCTGCGTCAACCCGCGAGGGCGATCGCGCATGAAGCGCGGCGATGACTGCGCTATGGTTCCAACTACGATTTGCCCCGCACGGCAAGCAGTCGCAAGGACGAGGCCAGAAGATGGAAACGAGATTGTTTATCGGCGGACATTATGTCGAATCCGAGTCGCCGCGGCGCGTCGCCGATATAGAACCAGCG
>JBOHWH010000112.1:0-7355 GCA_050736695.1 Binataceae bacterium (SeqCode)
CTACTAGGTCAAGGCTAAACGTGGCACAGATCTGTTTCGCTCTCAATTACGTGAAGTTTGAGCAATCTCATTCGTCTAACTTTAATAAAGTATCAGATGGATGAAACAAATTGTCATCACGTTATCAAGTTATCAATAGATTCACTAGTATCATCAAAGTGCTCCTGTTCTAGGGGTGGTGGTGAGTCAAAAAGGTTCGCGACCGAACCATGTTAATAGGCCGGTCGTTAGCGGCACGTCGGGTTATCAGCCTGATCGAACAAGTCGCCGGTACGACTGCTCCTGTCCTTATTACTGGTGAGAGCGGTACCGGTAAGGAACGTGTAGCGAAATCTATCCACACGCATTCTCCGCGGCGCGAGCGGCCATTCGTTGCGATAAATTGCGCCGCAGTGCCGGAGACCCTGATCGAGAGCGAGCTATTTGGGCATGAGCGCGGGGCGTTTACCGGGGCTGATCAGCGGAGAGAGGGATGTTTCGAGCGCGCAAATGGCGGAACGCTCCTACTCGACGAGATAACGGAGATGCGGTCAGAGATGCAGGCCAAGCTTCTCCGGGTGCTGGAAGAGAAAGAGGTTCGGCGTCTGGGCGGGGTAAAGGAGTTTCCAATCGATGTGCGAGTCCTGGCTGCGTCCAACCGTCAGCCTAGGCGCGCCATCCGCGAGGGTAGGCTGCGCGAAGACTTGTACTTCCGCCTCAGCGTGTTTTCGATCGAACTCCCGCCGCTGCGCGAACGGATTGAGGATGTACCGTTATTGGCCGCCGAGTTCCTCCAGCAGTTCAATCGGGAACACGGCAAGGTGGTTCAGGGAGTAGCCGAGGATTGCCTTAAGTCGCTTAAGGCTTATTCGTGGCCGGGCAATATTCGTGAGTTGCGGAACGTCATTGAGCGTGCGGTTATCTTGTGCCGGTCGTCGATCCTCTCATCTGATGATTTGCCGATCGAGGTGGCCGATCAATCTGAGACAGGAACCCACCCGGATTTCACGATTCGGCTTGGAACCTCACTCAAAGAGGTCGAGGCCGAACTGATTTTCCGGACCTTGGCATCTGTCGGTGGAAATAAGACACGCGCGGCTCGGATTCTCGGAGTCGCACGGCGTAGCATTTACAACCTGCTCGAACGCCACAACGGGCACCCGGCGACCGGCCCTCCCAACGGCAAGGGTTACCGCAATGGTTGAAATGCACGTGAAGGCGAGCCTTCGTTTCGCGGTGCAGGGAAAGAACTGGCCGCACATTCGATCCACCGCAAGTCGGCGCGCCGTGGCGCACGCTACGTCGCGATCAATTGCGCGGCGATCCCTAAGAGCTCAGTCGACCGCGAACTCTTCGGGGACGAACGCGGGGCTTTCACGAGCGCGGACGTAAGGCAGGAGGGATAATTTGAACTCGCCAACGGCGGGACGCTGCTGCTCGATGAGTTCGTCGAGATGCGGCCCGACATGCAGGCCAAGCTCTTGCGCGCGCTCGAAGAGCACAGAGTGCGGCGTCTGGGCGGGAAGCGGGAAGTGGCGGTCGATGTCCGGGTGCTCGCGGCTACCAACCGGTCGCTGAAGCACGCCATCAGCGCAGGATTGCTGCGAGAAGACCTTTTCTATCGTCTCAGGGTTTTCGTGCTGGAGCTGCCGCCGTTGCGCGACCGGAGCGAGGACGTGCCGATGCTCGTCGCGCACTTCATCCTGGAGGCTAACAAGGAAAATGGGCGCCGGGTTGAAGGCGTAAGCGCCGAATGCGTTGAGGCGCTCAAAGCTTATCGGTGGCCCGGTAACGTTCGCGAGCTGCGTAATGTCATCCATCGCGCGGTCATTCTGAGCAAGCAACGGACCATTTCCCTGGACGACCTTCTTCCGCAATTTTGCTCTCCCGACGGCAAAGTCGAATGCTTGGCGGTTCCGGTCGGTTCCTCACTCGATGATGTGGAACGCGAGCTCATCGGCCGCACGATTGAGTTCACCGCCGGCAACAAGACTCTGGCCGCGCGGATGCTCGGCCTCGGCGTGCGGACGCTCTACCGTCGTTTGGAGCGTTACGCTGGCAGCGAGACGCTTGGGATGGAAAACTGTCGAAGTACACCGCGCCGGGGCGGCTCACGATTTTAGGGGCGGCGCACTGCCCCCACGGGTCGGTACGCCCGGCGTCGACCGGCGCCCTTCACGATTCTTCGCGGTATGTCATTGGAGGAGGTCGAGCGCGAATTCGTCGCACGAACCGTCGCGCTGTACGGCGGGAACAAGGTCCGTGCTGCTCAGGCACTCAGGATCGGCCGAAGCGGGCTCTACGCTTTCCTGAAACGCTCCAAGCGCACGCCGTGAACGGCAATCATAACGCCCGCACGCACCGCAACAGTGTGTCTTAACGGCGGCTTACAGAGAAACGGCGCGGAGCACGCGGTGGTATGAGCAAGCGACCGACCATTTCCCCGGACGACCTTTCGCCGCAGATTTCGCTCTGCCAATGCCTGACGATCTTAGGCGTGCCCATGAAGCTTATGTGAGAAGAGCCGCGCGCCCTCTTCTATCGTGTTTCGAGAGACCTTGCCTTCCCCTGATCGGCTTCCGCCTACGAGACCGCTATCAGCCAGCCTCGATCATCGGGCAGACGGTGCCGTTGGCATGCTCAACGGCAGCGCGGCGACGCAGCATCCCGCGGAGCTGACCGCGTAAAAGTTCGAGTTCCCTGATTCGACAGTTGAGTTCTCGAAGATGCTCGTGCGCGAGTTCGCGCACCCGTTCGCATGGGCGCTGCCCCTGCCGTGCGAGCGTCAACAGTTGCTTTACTTCTTTGAGAGACATTCCGAAGCTCTGCGCACGCCGGATGAAGCGGAGCACAGCCACGCTGGCCTCGGAATACACCCGGTAACCGCTGGGCCGCCGCGAGGGTGCGGGCAAGATTCGGTGCGCCTCGTAATAGCGCACGGTTGAGGGCCGAACCCCGGCGCGCCGCGCCAGCCTGCCGATAGTGAGCGTCTCATCTTCCATGGTGGTCTTGACCTTAAATTAAGGTTGAAGGTTTACACTGGGCGTTGTCAAGGAGGTGAAGAGACCATGGCTTGGAAGGAAAACGAAGTCTACGAATGCCCCAATGCCCAGTGCGGCTGCGAGGTGACCGTGACCAAGGCGCCACGGCCGGGCGCCGGTGGCGATCGGCCGCCTACCTGCTGTTGTGGCCAGCCGATGCGTAAGCGATAGAGATTTCGACGCGGGGCGGCTCCACTCCAAAATTGGAGTCGCCTCGCTGCAAACAAAGGCTGTTGACTTTGAACTCAGGTTGAAGGTGTAGCTTCTGTCCATGAGAGCATCTGGAGTGTCGCCCGGCGTCGCCGCAATCGTGGCCTCAATTCCGTGGTGTTGAATCCCGGCGTTGTTTTCCCTGCTCGGGTTAGCGGGGTTCGCGGTCGCAACACGGCAACTGGTGGCCGGCGTTGGCGAATACGTGCTGATAAGTGTCTCGGCGCTACTGCTTGCGCGCGCCCACTACCTGGCGACGTGGCGCGAGCAGGGTCCTCGATGGTCGAAGGCGGCGGTATGGGCGTCGACGGCACTGGTCGTTTTGCTCTGGTGGTTTCGGCTATGAGGCCCGCAGGTATCAATGTGCTTGTCCTCTTGATTACCGCGTGCATGTTGCTGGTCCCTGGCTTGGCCGACGCCAACGGGCATGGGCCGCTGTTCGGACTTGCGACTCCGACCAACGGCGAAGGCGGCTGGACGCTCGATACGACCTTCATGGGGCGCGGTGGTGGCGGCGACAACGCCAGCGCGTTTGGCACCATGCTCACCTACGGGGTCACGCCGGATTTGCAGATCTCAGGCTTCGCCCCGGCGCTGATTACGACCACGTCGCTTTCGCCCTCGCAGATGACGAGCATGATGCCCGCCGGCAGTGGCGCTTACGAGGGACTGCTCGCCTGGCGCTTCCAGCGCGACGACTTCGCTCCCGGCTCGCGCTACGAAAGCACCGCTTACGCGGGTTTGTTGCTTCCTGGGCCGCAGAATCCCGCAGGCGTACAGGGCAAGCTCGGATGGGCGCCTGGCTTCTATGGTGCGCTCACCTCGGGACTCGCCTCGCGTAGCAACTATCTTTGGTACGGCGCGGGCTTTACTCACTACGCGATGGCTGACCGCGACCGCCGCTCCGATTACCTCTTCTACAGCCTGGTATATGGCTATCGGCCTGTAGCACTGCGATCGGACTATCCACACTGGGACGGACGTTTCTTCCTGGAGATGACCGGCGAGCATTTTGACAGCGTCACATTCAACCGCGCGCCGCTTTCCGGCACCGCCGGCGACGAGGTTTTTCTCGGGCCGAGCACGCTCTGGCTTTACAAGGACATCGGCCTCGAGGCCGGCATCCGGTTCCCGCTCTTTCAGAGTGGTGGCTCACGCTACGGTACGGAAGCTTACAGGTGGGCGATCGACGTGAGTTACTTTTTCTGAGCCCGAAGAGGAGAGACAAAGACATGAAACGCAAGCGTTTGAACATTATCGTCGGCGTACTCGTGATGGGCCTGTGTCTGACCGCGCCTCCGGCACACGCCGAGTTCCAGCGGATCGTGATAAGGACGTTCGGGATGGATTGAGCGATCTGTGCCCACGCCGTGAGCGTGGCGGTGAATAAGATTCCCGGAGTCGAGAGCGTCAACGTGAGCCTCAACCATGCCCTGGTCAGCATCGAGCTCAAGCCGGGCAACTCGGTTCGCCTTGATCAGATCCGCAAGGCGATCCTCGACGACGCGTTTACGCCCAAGGAGGCGACGGTGACGGTCGTCGGTCAGGTCGTGCAAAACAGCGGTCAGCCCGCGCTCAAAGTAACGGGCACCGATCAACTCTATGAGCTTGCGCCGGTGTCGCCAAAGGCCACAAACGCTTTCAGGGGACTTTCCAGTGAGCAGGGCAAGACCGTGATCGTCCAAGGCGTGGTTCCGGAGCCGCCCAAGGACGGGAAAGCGAAGCCGCGCCTCCTCGTGGAGAGTTTCAGTAACGGTTCATAGGACGGAGGGTTTTCCCTATGGCGACGATCAGCGAAGTCCAGAAGCACTTGCGATTGGGCGTGCGGCTCGATTGGCTCTGGTCTTATCTCGCGCTCTTCACTTCGCTCGGTACGCTAGTGTGCTGCGCGCTCCCGCTGCTCCTTGTGATGATCGGGCTGGGCGCGAGCGCTGCGTCGCTATTCTCGGCCGTGCCATGGCTCGTCAGCCTGTCGATACACGAGACGTGGGTCTTCACGATCGCGGGCGCGCTAATCTTTGGGAACCTCGGCTACGTGTACGCGCTCGCTCCGCGACTCAAGGCACAAGGCGAAACATGCCAGATCGACGCGGGTTCGATCGTCTGCGATAACGCGGACTGGGCCAGCCGGATCGCGCTGTGGGCATCGGCCGCAATCTGGATTGTGGGCTTTTCGGTCGCGTATCTGCTGCCTGTAACGATGGGAATCTGAGGTGAGGCTCTTAATCATCAAAACGAGCTGCGGCTGCTATTAGACCCTCATCGAGGAAACGCGGGCGCCGGGTGATAACCCAGCGCCCGCGCGCGATCTATGGCCAGCGTATCTATTCGGTGTGTCGCACGCTCAATATGTAATCGGCTGCCTTTTGTGCTTGCGCGGCGGCGTGGATCAGGAGCTTGCGATCATCGCGAAGCTTCTTCAGCCAGACCGGTGGCGTAAGTGGCCCTCTTATCGATAACTGCGGGCGAGATTCCGGCCCTCGGCATAGAGGCAAGCTGCTCCAGCCCCGTCACGCGGAGGAATTGCGCTACTAGGCAGATAATGATATGAATCCTCGGACAACAGGCCGCATCATCCGAGGAAACGTATCTTGGGCAAATTTACAACCAAGCGCGCAGACCGTCAGCAGGACCAGGCGGTCGCCCTGCTCAAGCAGCGTGGGATGGTCCGCCTCGCCGAGTTCAGGGCGAAGGGCGTCACGGCGGCAACTATCTCGCGGCTGGAACGCGCCGGGGCCGTCGTGCGTCTTGGCCGCGGAGTCTATCAACTCCCGGACGCGGCAGTCGATGCGCATCATGTCCTCGCCGAAGCCTCGAAGCGCGTTCCCAGGGGGGTGATCTGCCTTGTCTCCGCGCTTGCTTTTCATGATCTCACCGATCAACTCCCGGCGAGAGTATGGATGGCTATCGGTGCCAAGGCCTGGCGCCCGCGTATCGAGTATCCCGCGATCCGATTCGTCCGATTCCCCAAAGAGCGGCTTGAGCAGGGCGTGGAGTTTCACGTGATTGATGGCGTGAAGGTGCCGATCTTCGGCGCCGCGAAAACCGTCGCCGATGTTTTCCGCTATCGTCGCGTCCTCGGCACTACGCTTGCCGCTGAGGGGCTTCGCGAGGCGCTTCGGAAGAAGAAGGCCACGCCGGCGGAGATCTCCGAGCAGGCCGTCGAAGCCGGCGTGTGGACCGCGATGCAACCTTATCTGGAGGCGCTGACGCTGGATGGCTAAGCGTGATATCGGCGCGTCAATCCGATCTCGCCTGCTCAAACTGGCGCGAGAGCGCCGTCAGCCATTCGATCTCGTGATTACCCGTTATGCGCTTGAGCGTTTGCTCTATCGATTGAGTGAGTCCGCGCATCGCAACCGATTTGCTCTCAAGGGTGCGATGCTGGTCACGACCTGGTTTCCGGACCCGCACCGGCCAACGCGCGATCTCGATTTGCTGGGGTTTGGTGATTTCACCGAGGAATCCGTTTTGAAAGTTTTCCGCGAGGTCTGCGCAATGCCGGCGGATGATGGGATTACATTTGAGAGTGCTCAGATGCGGATCGAGCGAATCCGGGAAGAACTGGAATATGGCGGACTGCGGCTGCGAACCGTCGCCAACCTTTCGCGCGCGCGGATCAGCGTCGTGGTTGATGTCGGCTTCGGCGACGCCGTGGAGCCCGGCCTTGAGGAAATCGAATTTCCGGTCTTACTCGACTCGGCCGCGCCACGATTGCGCGCTTATCCGCGTGAGACGGTAATCGCCGAGAAATTTCAGGCCATGGTGTACCTCGGGCGCGCCAACAGCCGCATGAAGGACTTCTACGACGTTTGGGTGCTGTCAAAGGCTTACGAGTTTGATGAGGTTCGCCTGGCGAAGGCGATTGCGGCGACCTTCGCACGTCGGCGCACTGCAATCCCAAGCGACGTTCCGGATGCGTTTACTCCGGAATTCGCTCGCGACGTGAGTAAGCGACGGCAATGGGACGCTTTCGTCCGTGAGCTAACGGCTTCGCCGGGTACGCTTGAGACTGTGGTTTCCGATCTCGCGGCTTTCCTAATGCCAATGGCCGCGAAGGCCAGAGCGGCGACGCCAAGCGGAGGTTGACAAGATTGGTAAGAAGGCGCGCCCGCGCAACAAGCG
>JBOHWH010000113.1:0-17381 GCA_050736695.1 Binataceae bacterium (SeqCode)
GTCGAGAACCTCGATCTGAGTAATCCACTTCGGCTGCTTCATTCCGTATTTCCCCGGGATGAAAATTCGCACCGGAAAGCCATGATCGGGCGGCAGCGGCACGCCGTTCATCTTCCACGGCATAAAATTCTCGGCACGCAGCAGCTCCTCGACCGGCAGTCCGGTGTAGTAGCCGTCGGCCGCGCGCATCGAGACCCATACCGCGCGGCGACTTACGCGAGCCCGCGAAAGGAGCGGCTGCAGGCGCACGCCTTGCCATCGCGCGTTGCTGATCAGGCTGCCGTCGGGCGGGTTGCCGATACATTCAAGGGTCAGCGTTTCATCGATCTGCGGCAGCGACTTGATTTGCGCGTACGAGATCTCGAAGGGGTTTGCGACGAGCCCCTTGATAGATAGCCGCCACGCGTCCGAACCGATCGTCGGCGTGCTGCCGTAAGAGGTGATGTAGAATTTCGCATTCGGCGTCGGTCCGCCAAACTTCCCGGTTCCAAATTTTCCGGCTGCCGCCCCGGCTGCTCGCACGAGTCTTTCCGTGCCGATGCCCGCGATAATGATCGCGGCGCCGCTCAGTCCGACGAATCTCCTTCGTGTCAGTCCAGTAGCCAGATTGGTTGCCTACTCGGCGGGATCGGAATCGTTGCCGGCATCGGACGGATCGGAATCGGGCTCGACGAAATCCTCCGCGGGTGCAATCGGTTGCGTCTGTGCGCCGGCATCGGCGTCGGCGAGGCGACGTGCGACGATAATGAACGCCGAATGCGCGATCATCCGGAAGAATGGCCGCACGCTCATCCCCTTGACCTGCCAATGGCGCAGCAGCGTCTCGAAGGTCTCGACCTCGCCGAACTCGGCGCGCGCCTGCAGCGCGTCGACGGTCTCTTTGATCTGGAGCGCGGTCGGAACGTATGAGATCAGCACGCCGCCGGGACGCAGCGCGCGCGCGGCAATCTCAAGGGCGCGGCTCGGTTCGGGCAGATCCAGGAACATCCGATCGGCGCCGGTCTCGTCGAAGCCCTGGTACAGGTCGCGCAGCTTGAGCGTCCAGTTGGGCGCGTCGCCGAAGTAGGCGGCGACATTTTTCCGGGCGACACCTGCGAAGTCTTCGCGAATTTCGTACGAGATGACGCGCCCAGCCGGTCCGACCGCGCGCAACAGCGCGATCGTCAGGGCGCCCGCGCCGGTGCCGCCTTCAATTACGGTCGCGCCGGGAAACACGTCGCCCCAGATGAGCAGCGGGCCGGTGTCTTTCGGATAAATGACTTGCGCGGCGCGCGGCAGCAGCGGAATCAGGTCGGCGTAGGTCGGACGCAGGACCAGGAAAGTTTCACCGCCCGAGAATTTCACGCGCGAGCCTTCCTCGATTCCGAAAATCGAATCGGCGACGAGCTCGCCGCGAATCAGGAGTTTCTTGCCCGCGTTCAGCGTCTTTAAGTAGCGGCGCCCCTTGCGGTCGATGAAAATTACCGCGTCGCCGGCTTTGAGTTGCGATTCCAAGATGGCTTAACGCATATGCGGACGGCTGTGCCCGCGCAACCGACTTGAACTTGGCCGGCAACGGCGATGACAACCAGTCTATCTGGCAGTCGCACCGATCTGGCGCTCGGCGAAGCGAACGAGGTCGCGCGGGTGATCGTCGATGCGGCAGAGGCGAAGAATCCGCAAGCGCGGTACCTGGTCGGCGACGACGCACGAGAACTGGCTGCGCTCAGCGCCCTGGATTTCGAGCGGATGATCGAGAAGTCGATGAAAATCCCCAAATGAGTGTGGCTTGGAGGACGAGCGCCCCAGGATTCCTCGCCTAGCAAAATGCTGAAAAGCGATGGAATCAGACCGGCTACATCGCCAGATTGGCTTAAGAAATGGAGGGCTCGCCATTTCTTTAGTAATTCAGCAGATATGCGTAATGCGAAGAAGCCCAGCTTCTATTTGTTCTCCGTCGATAGAGCTTGGTTTCCTTCAGATTATATTTCAGTTTCAGGGTTGCTCGTCTAAATCCCCGCGACGGAACTCGACCCCGGTCGATTCAAAGAGAGTTGGATTATTCAAGTTCATCTGATGATGGTGGCTCAAACAATCGCAGCCACTCCTTAAGCTTGGCTTCGGGTATATGAAAGGCACCTTTGGGAAGCTCAGCATTCCTGGTCTTGATGCGTTCTAACAGCACGTCTTCCGACACGTCAGTAAAGTGGATTCTAAAGTCAGCACCTAGTTGGCGGGCTTTGGAACGGAACTCGTCGCGTTGACTTCTGACCCAGCAGCCAAAATCCAAGATAACATCCACACCAAGAACCAGAACTCTCGCCGCAACCTCCCACATGATGGATTCCACTTCATCGTGTCGAACCCCGTGTTTCGCGAGGTCTGCTTCGTCCATGTCGTCATAGAAGTCACGCCCGAATAAGCGGATGTGCCATTCATCGGTAGTAAGACGGAGCGCGGAATATTTCCTTTCGAGTTCCCGAGCCAAAGTAGTCTTACCGCTACCGGGGAGTCCGACCATCAGGTGAAGTGTCGCCACGGCTTTTGTCTCCTCCACATTATTTCTGCTTCAGCCTGGCAGTGCGTGGAAAAACGATAATTTTTCAACGCCATAGGATATAGTGAAGGCGGAAGTGGCTCCAGGAGGTGGCGGTGATGCGCGGGGTGGACCACCAGCAAAGCGCAAGCATCGAGTCACACCGCAGATCGCCGCAGCGCGATCGGCGATCGCACTACTCGCGATCCCGGCTATGCGCTTAGTCAGCGCAAGCGCAAACGATCGGAATGACGATCGGGGGCTTTGTACATGAACCGATCGCGTTGGCGATACCTGCGCGTGTCATTCCGATACGCCCAACCGTCATTCCGAGCCCTTGGCGAGGAATCTCTTCCCGCGCGTCGGCCTCGATTCCTGCGTGAATATAAGCGGCGTGGCTTTGATGACTCGGCATCGCAGGTTAACGCTTACGGCATGTGCGATGCGGCTGGATTTCTCGGATCGGCGGTTTCGTGTACAATGAGGTGTTTCGCCGCCCGCCATGCGCGGGTCGGCAATTCAAATCCTGAGGACGGCTCAATCTCGTTATGGCTGAGAAAAAAGCAAAGACTGCGGAAAAAACCGGCGACGTCCAGCACAAGCATCTGTGCCCCAATTGCGGCGCCGACAGCAAGGTGACCAAGTTCACCGGCTACGGTCGCAAGGGCTTTTACCTCGTATGCGAAAAAGCGTGCGGCTATATCGGCAAGACCCGCTAAGGCAGCTTGACGATGGGCAGGGCGCGCAAGCGAAAGACCTCGAAGCGAGACAAGTACGCAAGCTTCTCCGACGCCAGTGACGAGTCGGAGGAGGATGCCGATCTCCCCAAGGACGAAGCCGGCAGGCGCAAAATCAAGCGCCAATACGCCGAGCTCCTGGGGATCCGAATCGAAAAGCTGCGCGGGCGAATCTTAAACCGCGAGCGGATCAACAAAACGATCGAGGGAATCTATTTTATCTGCTCCGGATGCATGAAGGTCTGCCATTCGCTCGACGACGGACTGACCGAGGATCCCGCCAATCTGAACAATCTGTGCGGCGCATGCACCAAGCTCGAGGCGCAGGCCGCGGCGCAAGCCGCCAAAGAGGCGGCGCAGACGCCGGCGCGTCCCGCGCGTCCGTCACGTGCGCGTAAGAAGCGCGCGGCGGCGAGCTAGTCAATTCGGTCACGAAATTAGTCCGCAGGGTTGTTCGCGAGCCGGGGAAAAGCTAAACAAATCCGATGTCTTTGCAACTGATTCGTCCCGATATCAATCTTGATTTCGTCGGGAAGCGCCACTTCTTCGTAATTCTATCGACCGCGATCAATATCGCGTCCATTCTGATGCTGATCTTCGTCGGCCTGAACTACGGCGTCGATTTCGTCGGCGGCAGCGTGGTGCAGGTGCAATTCGAGAAGCCAACCACGGCCAACGCGGTTCGAGACTCGCTGAAGCCGGTAGGCCTGGGCGAGATTACCGTGCAGGACTTCGGCTCGTCGGCCGGGCATACCTATCTGCTGCGTTTCGAGAAAGTCGCAAATATCGGGAGCCTTGGGCCGAAGCTCGAGGCCCAGCTCTCAAAGACCTACGGAACCAGTGGCTCCAAGGTGGTGCGGGTTGAGAGCGTCGGCGCCAAGGTGGGCGGCGATCTGCGCAAACGCGGTTTTCTGGCGGTCATCTTCGCAACCATTTTCATGGGCGTGTTTATCGCGTTCCAGTTCCGCCACACGAGCTGGAGCTTTGGGGCCGGCGCCGTTATCGCTCTGGTGCATGACGTGCTGGTCGTGTCGCTCGCGCTGGTAATCAGCCAGTTCCAGTTCGATCTGACGACGCTGGCGGCGCTGCTGACGGTCATCGGCTATTCGGTGCACGATACGGTGATCGTTTCGGACAGGATTCGCGAGGATGCGACCAAGCGGCGGCGCGAGCCGATCGCGACGATCATGAACCGCGCGATTAACGAGACGCTGTCGCGCACGATTCTGACCTCGGGCACCGCGATCGTCGTGTTGATTGCGCTGCTCGCGTTCGGCGGCCCGATTCTGCGCCCGTCCGCGTTCACGCTGCTGGTCGGCTTCATCACCGGCACTTATTCCTCGATCTATATCGCGGGCCCGGTCGTGCTTTTCTGGGAAGCGCATCATCGCGTCGGCTCGTTGTCGTCGCGCGCCGCTTAGCACGCATCCGGTGCGTCGCTGCGGCGCGACAAGAAATATTTCGCGAGAAATTCCGCAGTGGAGATCCCGCTCAAAACCGGCCGTGGACCTTACAAGCTGAAAGAGGGTGCGCCGTCCGCGCGCCGCGGCGGCGCGACGGTGTTCACGCTGATGCTCGAGCGCTCCGACGGAATCGAGCGGGTCGCGTTCACCTGCGCGATCGCCGACGACCTCGCGCTGGGCGATGATACGACGGCGATCATCACCCGGCTTGCTCCTTGGATCGAGCGCGAGTTCGAGATGACCCGCGAGTCGGCGCTCAAGACGGTTCGCAGCGAGCACAAAATGCACGAGATTGCCTTCGACCTGGCGCATCGCGGCCCTTTTTGATCGCGGCAGACGCGCTCCACGCGGGAATCGGATAGAGTGTCGATCTCATGATCGAGGCTATCCTTTGGGACAACGACGGCGTGCTGGTAGATACCGAGAGCCTGTTTTTCGCGGTGACCAGCGAGGTGCTTGCGCGCGCAGGTACGCCCGTCACGCGCGATGAGTTCATCGACCACGTTCTCCGCAGCGGCCGCAATCTATTCGACCGCCTGTCAGCTCGCGGATGGAGCCCGGCCGACATCGCCGCGCTCCGGCTGGAGCGCAACGCGCATTACACCGAACTGCTGCGCCGCGGAAATCCGCTGATCGCGGGAGCGGCCGAGACCGTGCGCAAGCTCGCGCCGCGCTATCGCATGGCGATCGTCACCAGCTCGCTGCGAGCGCATCTGGAGATGGGGCATCAGCATAGCGGCATCCTCGGCCTGTTCGATCCCATCGTTACGCGTGAGGAATACGATAAGTCGAAGCCGCATCCGGAGCCTTATCTGACCACGCTTGTGCGGATGGATCTCTCACCCGCCAAGTGCGTTG
This sequence comes from Binataceae bacterium (SeqCode), assembly GCA_050736695.1. Taxonomy (GTDB): domain Bacteria; phylum Desulfobacterota; class Binatia; order Binatales; family Binataceae; genus JBARDN01. The sequence goes on from JBOHWH010000113.1 coordinate 5,574, forward strand.
TGATCGAGGACTCGGAACGAGGGCTCGCCTCGGCGCTAGCGGCGGGGCTGCGATGCCTGATCGTGCCGAACGAGCTTACGCGAGGATCAGCGTTTATCGGTGCTGCCGCTGTCCTGGAGGCGATCGAAGCGGTCCCTGACGCGATCGAGGCACTGAAAGGAGTTCCGCTATGAACGAACCAGAGATCCGTCCCGCTCGCGAGGCCGACATTCCCGAACTGGCGCGACTCGTCGCCGCGCTTGCCGCGTATGAAGAAGCTCTCGACCCGCGCGCGCGCTTCGATTGGAACTCGATTCGCGAGGCGCCGAAATGGATGCGCGCGGTGCTACAGCGCAACCATCATGCGGTCTGGGTCGCCGACGCCGGCGACGGTCATCTGGCGGGGCATCTGTGGGTCAGGCTGCAGCGCCGTCACGAGGGTCAGCTTCCTGCGGAAATCGGTTACATCAGCCAGGCTTTTCTGGAGGAGAGCTTTCGAGGTCGCGGGCTAATGAAGCCGATGCTCGAAGAGGCGTTCGACTGGTTCCGTTCAAACGCAATCACGGTGATCACGCTGAGCGTGCTGCATCGCAACTGGCTCGGCGCCGAAGCATGGCATCGCCTGGGTTTCTCCGCCTTTCGCGAGGAACGAATGATGGTACTCAAGCCTCGCAGTTAGCTAGCCTGCGGCGCGCTTCCTGACCAGTTGGATAGCGATGATTTATATTGACAGATCAATGCATTTATTTTATCTAGACTAAGTGGGTCGGGTATTATTGAGGCGCTGGAGCGGGATGCGGCTTCGATTGACCCGGGCGCTCACGATGCCTATAGTGGACCTAACGGGTCCACTAATTCGATCAACAATTCGCGAGGCGCGAATTCGGTAAGACTCCCCGATGGCAGGGCCGATGATTAAGACTCCCATATACATGGACAATCACGCGACTACGCCGTGCGATCGCAGGGTGCTGGACGCGATGCTTCCGTATTTCACTGAGAAGTTCGGCAACGCCGCGAGCCGCAACCACAGTTTTGGCTGGGAAGCGGAAGAGGGTGTGGACAAGGCGCGCAACCAGATTGCGACTTTGATCGGCGCGAAGTCGAAGGAAATCATCTTCACCAGCGGCGCCACCGAATCCGACAATCTGGCGATCAAGGGCGTGCTCGAATTTTACAAGGACAAGGGCAACCACATCATCAGTTGTGTCACCGAGCACAAAGCCGTGCTCGACAGTTGCCGCGCACTTGAACGTCTGGGCAAGGCGACGGTTACTTATCTGCCGGTGGACAAGTACGGGATGGTAGATCCCGACGCCGTGCGTCGCGCGATTACCGACAAGACCGTGCTCGTCTCGATCATGTACGCAAACAATGAGATCGGCACGATTCATCCGGTTCGTGAGATCGGCAAGATCGCCAAGGAAAAAGGGATCGTGTTTCATTGCGACGCGGTGCAGGCGGTCGGCAAGATTCCGGTCGATGTGGAAAAAGATGGGATTGATCTGCTCGCGATGAGCGGGCACAAGATTTACGGCCCCAAAGGCGTCGGCGCGCTCTACGTCCGCTCCAAGGGGCCGCGCGTGCGCCTGACTCCGATAATCGACGGCGGAGGGCATGAGCGCGGGATGCGGTCGGGCACGCTGAATGTGACTGGAATCGTCGGGTTTGGCGCGGCGTGCGAAATCGCGGGCAAGGAAATGTCCGAGGAAGCGGCGCGCATGATCGAACTCAGAAACCGGCTTCAGGCCGGCATTTTCGAGCGCCTGGATGAAGTGTACGTCAACGGCCATCCGACCGAACGGTTGCCGGGGAATCTCAACGTCAGCTTTGCGTACGTCGAAGGCGAGTCGCTCCTGATGGGCATCAGCGATATCGCGGTTAGTTCGGGCTCGGCCTGCACTTCGGCGACGCTGGAGCCGTCGTACGTGATTCGCGCGCTCGGAATCAACGAGGAGCTGGCGCACAGTTCGATCAGGTTTGGACTCGGCCGCTTCAACACCGCGGACGAAGTGGATTACGTATCGGATCGGGTCAGCAAAGAGGTCAAGCGGTTGCGCGAAATGTCGCCACTCTATGAGATGGCGAAGGACGGAATCGATCTTAAGTCGGTACAGTGGAAGTCGTGAAAAGACAATCCGCGCGGAGGCGCTATGGCATATTCAGATAAGGTTCTCGATCACTATAACAATCCGCGCAATGTCGGCAGCTTCGCCAAGGACGACCTGAGCGTCGGCACCGGCGTAGTCGGCGCGCCCGAGTGCGGCGACGTGATGAAGCTGCAGCTCAAGATCGGCGACGACGGCGTTATCCAGGACGCCAAGTTCAAGACCTTCGGATGCGGCAGCGCGATCGCGAGCTCCAGCTATGTGACCGAGCTGGTCAAGGGCAAGAAAATCGACGAGGCGATGTTGATCAAGAACACCGTCATCGTGAAAGAACTCAATCTGCCCCCGGTCAAGATTCATTGCTCCGTGCTGGCCGAAGATGCGATCAAGGCCGCGATCACCGACTGGAAGAAGCGCAAGGGACAGAGCGGCGACGCTCCGATCATGAGCGCTCCCAAAGCGCGGGAGGGCTCGGGTAACGCGCGATGATTTCGCTGTCTGAAAACGCGGTCCACAAGATCAAGACGCTGCTCGCCGACAAGGGCGCCGAGGCCGGGCTGCGCGTCAAAGTCGTCGGCGGCGGATGCTCGGGGCTGTCGTACCGGATGGAAATCGATGCGGCCAAAGAGCGCGACAAGATTTTCGAGCGCGACGGCGCCAAACTGATCGTCGACAAGAAAAGCTTTCTCTATCTCAATGGCTCTGAACTCGATTATGCCGAGGAGTTGATGGCCTCGGGCTTCCGGCTGGTGAATCCAAACGCCAAACGGAGTTGCGGATGCGGTGAGTCGTTCGTTGTATGAACGAGGGGATGCGGCGGCGTAACGATGATCGAATGCCCGTCATGCGGACGGCGGCAGGAGCCCCGGCTGGTTTGCGAAAGTTGTTCGACGCCGCTCGGCGTTGAACTCGACTGCTTCGCGGCCTTGGGACTTCCCAACAAGCTCGCCATCGAGCCGGGCGCGCTCGAACGTGTCTATCACGATCTGAGCCGCCAGATTCATCCCGACCGATTCGCGCAGGCTCCCGTGCGCGCGCGCGACGCCAGCCTGCGCTCGACCGCGCTCCTGACGCGCAGCTACCGAACTCTTCGCGATCCAATCACCCGCGGCCGCTATTGGCTGGAGATGCGCGGGGAAAAGCTTTCCGACGACAATAAGCAGGTCCCGCCCGAAATCGCGGATATGGTTTTCGAGATCCAGGAGCAACTCTCCGACCTGCGCGAGGCGATTCGCATCGATCCTGCCACCGCTCAGCCGGTTGCCGACGAACTCGAGAATCGGCGCGTAATTGTGGTGGGCTGCTTGAATAATTATGAGATCGCGCTGCGCGGAAATTTCTTGCTGTGGGATCTCGGCCGCTCGAACGCAAAGGAACTGGCGATCGAACTCAAACTCATTCTCTCGAATATTGCTTATCTGCGGACGCTTTTGCGCGATGTCGATTTCGGATTGAGCAATCTGAGGGCCGCTTAAGCGATGCCTCAAATACTCGGAATCGATCTCGGCACCACCAACAGCCTGATCGCGCGGATGGACGGCGACCAGCCGCGCGTGATCGCGGATCCCGCGACTGGCGCGGCGCTGTTGCCCTCGGTCGTCGCGATTGCGCCCGATGGTGCCGTGCATACCGGTGCGCGCGCGATCGAGTTGGAACCGCATCTCACGACTAAGAAAGACGGCACCGCCAGCGCGGCCGGGTTTCCGGGCGGCGAGTCTGGCGCGGTGATCCGTTCGGTCAAGCGCTACATGGGTTTGGGCGGCGCCGATGTAGCGCCCGAAGATCGCGCGCGCTACGCGTTCGCCGATCTGTCGGGGCCGGTGGTTCGTTTCCAGGTCGGCAAACGCACGCTCACTCCGCCGCAGATCTCAGCCGAGATCCTGCGCGCGCTCAAAGAACGCGCCGAGCTCGCGACCGGCGAGGCTGTCGATCGCGTTGTGATCACGGTGCCCGCCTACTTCAACGACGGCCAGCGGCAGGCCACCAAGGACGCCGGACGCCTGGCGGGCCTCGAAGTCGTGCGCTTGGTTAACGAGCCGACTGCCGCTTCGCTTGCGTACGGGCTGGGCAAGCTGGCCGAAGGCAACGTCGCGGTTTACGACTTCGGCGGCGGTACCTTCGACATTTCGATTTTGAGCATCAAGCAGGGCATCTTCGAGGTGCTTGCCACCAACGGCGATACTCATTTGGGCGGCGACGATATCGATGCCGCGATCGTCCAATGGATGCTCGCGGGGCTGCCCGCCGACATCGCTTTGGACCGCCACGCATGGAACAGCGCGCGCAGCGCCGCCGAAGCGGCGAAGAAGCGCCTCACCGACTCCGCGGATGCGGAAATCGCACTCGGGCTGCGCGGGCATACGATCAGGAAGACTCTTTCGAGCGACGAGCTTGAAAAAATCGCGGAGCCGATGCTTGCGCGCACGCTCGCGCGATGCAAGATGGCGCTGACCGACGCGAAGCTTGAGCCCGCCGATATCAATGCGATCGTTCTGGTCGGAGGATCGACCCGGATGCCGCTGGTGCGTGAGCGGGTGCGCGCGCTTTTCGGACGCGAGCCGCTCTCTTCAATCAATCCGGATGAAGTCGTAGCACTTGGCGCCGCGATTCAGGCCGGTGTGCTGATGGGCAAGCAGGGCGAGATGCTGCTGCTCGACGTGGTGCCGCTGTCGCTCGGAATCGAGACGATGGGCGGCGTGATGGAGCGCCTGATCCATCGCAATACCACGATTCCGACCAGCGTCGCCGAGATGTTCACCACCGCGGTGGACAATCAGACGCACGTCGATGTGCACGTGGTGCAGGGCGAACGCGAGCTCGCGGCCGACTGCAGGAGCCTTGCGCGCTTCAAGCTTGGGCCGATCGAGGGGCAGCCGGCCGGTTTGCCGCGGATCGCAGTCACTTTCCTCATCGACGCAAACGGGATACTAAATGTCAGCGCCCGCGACGAGCGCACCGGCCGCGAGCATTCGGTCGATGTCAAGCCTTCCTACGGTTTGGACGACGAAGAAATCGAACGGATGCTCGAGGAGGCGATCGATCTGGGCGAGCAGGACCTCGAGCAGCGGCTCTTGATCGTGGCTCGCAACGACGCCGAGCAAATCCTGGCGGCACTTGGCAAGCAGCTCGGTGAGTATTCGCACCTGATCGATGCCGCGGAGCGCGCGCAGTTGGTGGCGGTGGCGGAGAGGCTGGAGGCGGCGCGTATCGGTGAAGATCGCCAGCTCATCTCCAATCTGGTCGAAGAGTTGAACGAGCGCAGCACGCCGTTCGCGGGACGGATTATGGACGCGGCGATCAAGACGGCGCTGGAAAAGAAGTCGGTCGAGCAGGTGTCGTAGCCGGAGAGATCGCATGGCGAGTGACCTAAAATGGGATCAGGCCGAAGAGCTGGCCGAAGTGCTGGCGGAAAATCATCCGGGACTAAATCCGCTCGATGCGCGCTTCGTCGATCTGCGGCAATGGGTAATCGATCTCGACGAATTTGGCGACGATCCACAAGGCTCTACGGAAGCCAAGCTGGAAGCGATCCAGATGGCGTGGAATGAGATTTACCTGGAACAGAACGAGGACGAATGAATAGACGCGCGGGGACGAGCGTCTGAACAATCGAAGGAGGTGGGGTGGTGGAAGAAGCAAACGGAAATTTGAGGACAGATCAGGGAAGCAAGATGCAGGAGAAGGAGACTCTGGACGAAAAGCTGCCGGGGCTGTTCGAACCCGACACGCTTTTGCCGATTCAGTACTTCGAGGCGATGCGCAAGAAGCATCTGCTCGAGGGCGAGAAGCGGCTCATCCTGAGCGTACTCGAAGATGCGATCGAGTGCTTCATGAAGTGCATCGACTCGCCTACCAACAAGGGCCAGCGGTTGTTCCGCGAGGCCGACGAGTGGATCAGCCACGAAGACAAGCGCTGGGTCTTCTCGTTCGACAACGTCTGCGACATGCTCGATATCAATCCGGAGTACATGCGGGTCGGGCTGCGCAAGTGGAAAGAGAAAAAGCTTGTCGCGATCGAGCGCCGGCGCCTGGCGATCGAAGCCGAAACAGCGTACGCGCTCGCAAATCCCGCTGCTCATGCCGCCGAGACCCCGCAAGCCACGCCCGCGGTGCCTGCGGCAGTCCACGCGACTGCGGCCAAGCCGGCTCCCAAAGCAGCCAAGCCAGCAGTGGCGAATCATCGCAAGCCCGTGCGTCGCGTTCATTCGGCGCGCGCGGTGAAGCTGCGCAAGGCGCACGCCTGACCGAGACACGCACAACCAGATAATGCCGCATCGCCAAAAGATGGCGAGGCGGTAGACAACAGGGCGGTCCTCTGAGGGCCGCCTTTGTTTTTCTCCGCGCGCCCGCCCGAGAGACTGTCGATAATCCCCGGCGCGACCTCGGCGGGATAGGTGACTCGGCGTGGGCGATTCCCTTGGATCGTCATTTCGAGCCCTGGGCAAGAAATCCCGAGGTGCACATGCTCGGCGCCCACGCCACATGCGGAAATCCTCCGTTCGGGATTTCTCCCTGCGGTCGAAATGACGGAGGCAAGCCTCAGTCGATCCGTATAGAACCCAACTCGCGCGTCGGATTGGTTCGGATGCGCGAAAAAATCAGTAGGGTGGGCGTCTCGCCCGCCGCAGATGCGCGGGCCCGCGGCCCGCGCCACCAATGCTTGAAAGATCAAATCAGTGTAGGGGCCCCTCGCGTGGCGCACGACTTTCAAATAGCGATCCAATCGCCGAGGTTGCGCCTCGCGGCCGGCGCGCTTTTAGGGATTCGCCTTTGGCACTCTTCCAGGCCGCGATTTCAGCGTGCCGTAAACGTTCAAGCCGGCGTAACCGACGCGAACCGGATAACCCTCGAACGCGGCAGGTATATCTCTTTCTAGCTCCCCGACAGGAACACCGCCGGTGTAAGTCACTCCGACATCAAGTTCCGGCGGAGGAACGACGAAATCGATTTCGATACTAATGCGATCCCACTCCTCACTCGCCAGCAGCCTCCGTAACCGGCGGTTGCTATCCAATCGTTGACGTTGCACCTCGCGATGCGCGAGCTTAGGTTCATAGGGCCGCGATGCCGCTGCGTACCAAAATTGAATGTCCTGAATGCGAGGCTGACCTGATCGTCAAGCGCGGCGGCGTATGCCCTAACTGCGGCGCGCAGATCACCGCGCATGTCGCGCGCGTGCAGAAGCGCGAACGGCGCATCGAGCAAGTGGTTGCGATAGTCGCAACCGCGCTCGTCCTGGGGCTGTTCCTGGTGACCAGCGGGGTCAGCCTGCTCGAGGGCGTTGCCGTCTATGCCGGCGTCGGCGCCGCGATGTACTACATCGCGCGGCGCACGTTCGTCTGATCGCCAGCACGCGCCGCATCCCTTCAGATTCCTTCCTTTCCTTACTGCCCGTTCATTACCGCGGCGTAACGAAATTCTTGTCACGAATTGCCGTCCTCTTGCGTCTAACGGGCAGGAGGTTGGGAAATATGAAAACCAAGATGACGATACTTGCGGCGCTGTTCGGATTCGCGATGCTCGCGGCGCCTGTTGCAGCCTCTGCTCATCCAAGGCCTGCGTGGCGGCGCGCGGAACTTGCGCAGCGCTTCGAGACGATGGGTCCGCGGGAGCGCTACATGTTCCTGCGGCAGCATCCGTACCTGGCGCATCACAAGCAGGAATTGGCTCAGCCGTATGCGTATCAGAATGGATACGGAGTGCCGATGTTCCAGAACTACCTGCGCTGATCACTCCGATCGCAAAGCGCGTGAGCAGGGGCGTCCGCGATCGACGGACGCCCCGTCTGTCCGGCTACGATCGCATCTGAACGAAACGTCATGAACTCTAATAATAACCAATCGTTAAACCCCTTTCGGGCCGCGAAAACGCAATCGGGAACCGTCGCCAAATCGTCGCGGCGAAAGTTGCAGCGGGAACGGTCGGTTTCCGTTCGCTGCGCGATGGCATCGTTGATGCTCGTTAAAAAAGAAGACGGAGGCATACGAAAATGAAATCCAAATCGCGACTTTTTGCAGCCCTGATTGCAATGGCAGTGATAGCGGCTCCCGTCGCCGCCAACGCCGAACGGCCGCATCGCACCGCCGCGCGCGCCGAAGCTCCACGCAACGCGTCGTTCGGACAGCACTTCAATGCCGCCCCGCGGGTGACCGCGCAGCGCAACCCGGCGCGCAACTTCCATCCGGCAGCGATCGGCCGCAATCAGGCGGTATGGAATCGCGGGAACTTCGAACGCAACAATCTTGAACGGAACCTCGTGCGAGAACGCGCCGAGAACCATTACGCATACCAGTCACGCGGGAACTACAACCGCTATCCGGTTTACACCGGATACAACGGATCTAACTCGTACAACGGGTACAACGGCTACGCGCCCGCGGACAACTGCAATCTCGGCGGCGCATACGCGCAGCCGATGTACGGATACGGCCAGCCTGCCTACGGCTATGCGCAGCAGGGCTATGGAGAAGGCGGCAGGCCGGCGTTGATGGCGTATCGCAACCGGCTGCTCGCGCAGAAGGCCAACCTCGAGTCGCAGCTCAATTCGTCGAGCAGCTTCATGGAGCGTCCGTACCTGCGCCAGCAACTTGCCGAAGTGAACAAGAAGCTCGGCGCCGTGAACATGAAGATGGGTATTTCCGGCCGCGGACTCGCGCGCGGACAGTACGGTGGCGGCTACGGCTACAACGGCTACAACCGAAACAGCGCCTACAGCGGTTACAACGGTTACGGCGCGAATCAGTACTATGGGCAGCAGGGTGGGATCGCGTCAGCCCTGCCGATGCTCGGCAACTTTATCCACTAAATGATGAAGGGGCTCGGACGCCGGTCAGCGTCTGAGATTCTCTTCTGGCGCCCCGTCCCTCCCGGCGGGGCGCCGCTTCATTTCCCGTCGCTGGATCGATCACGCCGCGGAGCGCCACGCTTCGGCCAGCCGTTCGATCGCGCGCAGCACTCGCGTTCGGCGCTCTTCGGGAGATTTCGCGAACGACGAGAATTGGAGCGCGCTGGCGGTGATTCCCGCGCGTTCGTAGTCCTTCAGCCGCCGCGCACATTTCTCCGGCGAGCCGAAAACAAAAATCTGCTCGACCATCCCGTCCGGAATCGATTCGAGCGCTTTCTTGCGATCGCCCGCCGCCCACGCCTCGAAGGCGATACCCGCCTCTTTCTCGTAGCCGATCTCCTTGAAGAACTTGTTGTACTGCGGAACGGTCACGTACGCGGTCAGCGCGCGCCGGAACATCGTGCGCACGGTGGCGTCGTCTTCATCGACGGCGCAGATAATCCGGCAGGCGACGTCGAGCTTGGCCGGGTCTTTGCCGTTCGCGCCCATTGCCGCGCGAGTCTCGTCGAGCATCGGGGGCAGAGTCTCGGGCGTGATAAAGTTGACGATCACTCCGTCGCCGATTTCTCCGGCGATGCGCAGCATCTGCGAGCCCTGGGCGCCTAGATAGATCGGCGGAGGATTGTCGAACGCGATATCGAGCCGGAAGCCGTTCAGCTTGATCATCTTCCCGGCCATCGTGACTTTCTCGCCGCGAAAGATCGCGCGTAGCGCCTCCACCGTCTCGCGAATCATCGTGACCGGCTTGCGAAACGGAACGTTCATCCAATTCTCCATTATATTTGGAGTCGAGATGCCAAGCCCGAGCACGAAGCGGCCGCCGGTCAGTTGCTGCGCCGTGATCGCCGACATCGCGATCAGCGCCGGCGGGCGGCTGAAAACCGGTACGATCGCGGTGCCGAAACGCATCTTGTCCGAGAGCATCGCGGCCGCCGTGATCGGCGAGAATGCGTCGGTCGAAAATGATTCGTACGACCAGGCCTCACTGTAACCGCAGCGGTCGGCGGTGCGGACCAGGTCCTTGAAGTGCGAGTTCGAAAACGGGTCGAACGGGATCGTGATTCCAAGCTTCATCATGATGAATAATTTGTTGTCTCCAGCGCCTCGAATCTAGCGCAGGCCGCGGGCGTTACGAAAGCCATACCGATCGTTCAATCAGACCGCCCGGATGCGAGTGAGTTGAGCATCTGCGCCAGATGTATCGGGCGGCGGCCGGGACATAGATGGCGAATCTGTGTGCGGCAGGAAAAGCCGTCGGCGATAATCATTGCCGTGTCGGGGCTCTGGCGGATCGCCGGAGCGAGCACGCGCTCGCCGGCCGCGCGCGAGACATCGTAGTGCTCGGCGTTGTAGCCGAACGCACCCGCCATCCCGCAGCATCCGGCGTCGAGCACCGAGAGCTCAAGGCCGCCCGCTCGCGCGAGGAGCGAGGTCTCCGCGCCGATACCCGCCAGCGCCTGCTGATGGCAATGCCCATGCAGAAGCGCCTGCGCGGAGACCGCGGGCGGTGCGAAGCTGGGAGCCTCGCGCGCGAGAAATTCGCCGAGCAGCATCGAGCGTTCGGTAAGCGCGGCGGCGCGTGCATCCCGCGGGAACATCGAGGGCAGCTCGTCGCGAAAGGTCAGGATGCAACTCGGTTCGAGTCCGATTATCGGAACGCCGCGCTCCGCCGCGGGCGCGAGGACCTCGAGCGCGCTCGCGAGGTAGCGCTTGGCGCGACCCAGCATCCCCTGGTCGTAGAGCGGGCGACCGCAGCATACGTCGCGCGCGGGAAGCGTGACGCGAAAGCCGGCGCGTTCGAGAACTTCGACCGCGGCGATCGCGACCTCGGGTTCGAAGAAATTATTGAACGTATCGGGAAACAGAATTACTTCACGAGCATCCGGTTGCGGAGCTTTGGCCGAACCGCGCGATGCGAACCACGACGTGAATGTGCGCGCGGCAAAGCGGGGCAGCTCGCGCGCGTGATGAATTCCCAGCGCGCGGCGCGCGATCGATCCGGCAAGCGGCGCGTGCGCCAGAGCGTTGATGAAGTGCGCCGCGGGAGCGGCGGCGCGCGCGAACTCGTGCATCCGGCCAAAGAAATGCGCGGCCAGCGGGCGGCGATGCTCCGCGTAGTAGTGCGAAAAAAATTCCGCGCGATACGCCGCCATGTCCACGCCGGACGGACACTCGCCTTTGCAGGCTTTGCACGCAAGGCACAGGTCGAGCGCTTCTTTGAGTGCGGGGTCGGTGAAGCCGCCGGAAAGAGTGTCGCCGCTGAGCGCCTCCAGAATGATTCGCGCGCGTCCGCGCGTCGAGTGCATCTCCTCGCGCGTGACCATGTACGACGGGCACATGGCGCCGGCGCCGGTCTTGCGGCATTTTCCGATTCCGACGCACTTGAGCGCGGCACCCGCAAGGCCGCCTTCACTCGCGAAGTCGAGATGTGTCGCGACGGCGCGCGGGTTCCATCCGGCGCCTTGCTTCAGATGCGAATCGAGCGCTAGCGGATCAACGATCACGCCGGGGTTCATCCGCACGTCAGGATCGAAGGCGCGTTTGAATTCGCGAAATGCGCCGATGATCTCGCGCGGATACATCATCGGCAAAAGCTCGGAGCGGGCAATCCCGTCGCCATGCTCGCCCGAGAGCGAGCCGCCGAACTCGGCGACGATCGCGCCCAGCTCTTCCATCGCGCTACGGAAAATCGCGATTCCCGCGCGCGTTGCGAGGTCGAAGCTGATACGCGCGTGAACGCACCCTTCGCCGAAATGGCCGTAGTAGGTCGCCGCGACAAGCGCGTGACGCTTGAGCATCGCGTCGAACCGCCGGAGATATTCGCCGAGCCGAGCGGGGGCGACGGCGGCGTCTTCCGCGCCCGGCCAGGTGCGCGGC
>JBOHWH010000114.1:0-3527 GCA_050736695.1 Binataceae bacterium (SeqCode)
CCTGATGATCACCGCATTGAATGGGCTGACATTGCACGAATCACGCTGGTCACCGTCGCCATTCTCGCGATGTGGCTTCGGGTATGGGAGCCGTTTCCCCGCTTTAGCGTGATCGGAGTAGGGGCGGCTGTCATCGGCATCTATCCCATCCTTAAGGAAGCAATTGCCGCGCTTATGGAACGCCGAATGACGATGGAACTCTCCATGACCGTTGCTATCGGAGCAGCGCTAGCGATTGGAGAGTTCTTCACCGCTCTGGTTATCGTCTTGTTCGTTCTCGTGGCCGAAGTGCTCGAGGGACTGACCGTGGGTCGCGGGCGCCGAGCCATCAAGGACCTCCTCGACTTCATGCCTCAAAACGCTTTTGTTCGTCGCGAGGGAGCGGTCCAGGACGAGGTTAGCATTGCCCAAATCAAGACCGGCGATACTGTCATCGTCAAACCGGGATCCCGTATTCCAGTCGACGGAGTTGTCTCCAAAGGGTATTCCTTCGTCGATCAGTCTACGGTTACGGGTGAGTCGCTTCCGGCTGAAAAGCTACCCGGGGCTTATGTCTACGCGGGGACCATAAACCAGTCCGGCGTTCTTGACGTTCGAGTCGAAGGCGTAGGCCTTAATACGGCCTTTGGCAGGATAATCCAAACGGTCGAATCGGCGGAGAAGTCACGCGCTCCGATCCAGAAAACAGCGGACCGGCTGGCTGGCTATTTAGTCTATTTGGCTATCGGCTGCGCGGCGCTGACCTTTGGAGTCACTCATAACGTCAGATCAACCATATCCGTGGTCATTGTCGCCGGTGCTTGTGGTATCGCCGCCGGTACGCCGCTCGCGATTCTCGGCGCAATCGGACTTGCAGCCCGGCGGGGAGCTATCGTTAAAGGCGGCCGTTACATTGAAGCCCTAAGCGCCATCGATACTGTAATCCTCGACAAGACTGGCACTGTCACATACGGCGACCCGGAAGTGACCGGCGTCCACCCTGCTCCTGGGGTCAAAATCGTCAAATTACTACAGGCTGCAGCTATTGCCGAGCGGCCGTCAGAGCACCCTCTCGGCGCAGCCATCATTAAGAAGTTCGCGGAAACACAGCTTCCCCTCCCGGTCCCGGACAGGTTTTATTATATTCCCGGCAAGGGAATTGTCTGCATGTCGGACGGCGACGAAATCGTAGCGGGCAACCGGGCATTGATGACCGAGTTCAAGATAAATATGGACGCTGCGCCACGGAGCTCCGATCAGTCATCCGAAATCTTGGTGGCGAGGAGAGGAAGCCTACTTGGATCGATCAGAATAGCGGATGTGTTGCGGGCTGAGGCGATCGCGGCAGTCACGGAAATCAAACGGCTCGGACTTCGCACCGTTCTGCTGACGGGTGATGCCGAGCCGACGGCTCGCGCGATTGCCGAGAAGCTGGGCATCGAGGAGGTCGGGGCAGAGATGCTGCCGGAGCAAAAGCTGAAGCGAGTGAAGACGCTGATGTATACGGGCAGAAAAGTCGCGATGGTGGGCGATGGAATCAACGATGCCCCGGCGCTGATGCAAGCCACCGTCGGAATCGCGATGGGCTCTGGAACAGACGTTGCCCGCGAGAGCGCAGACGTGATGTTAATTGGGAATGATTTAATCAAGCTGGTCGAGACGATAAAGATCGCGCGGCGATGTCATCGCATCATTATGTTCAATTTCGCCGGTACGTTGGCGGTCGATGCGGCGGGCGTGGCGCTGGCGGCTTTCGGATTCCTGAATCCGCTGCTGGCGGCATTCATACACGTTACCTCTGAGCTGGCATTCATTTTGAACTCCGCCCGATTGTTGCCGCGCGGGCCGATTCGACCAAAGAAACAGCGGACATTAACCACCTCACAGGAAGCGGCCTGAAAGTAGGGTGTATATGATTTCAAGCGACGGATCGGTCCGAACTAAACGGCGTGCGCTGGGTCAGGTCGTGCTGTGCAGCGGATGCTGCTGCGGCAGGACGGAGAAGGGCCGTCCGTACCTGCCTGATGAGAAAATCAAAGCAATTTGGAAATCGGAGCGGCTGTACAAGTCGATCCAGTTGACGATATCGGGGTGCCTGGGTCCATGTGATGTCGCCAACGTTGTTCAAATAGTCACTCCATCAGGTACCGAGTGGTTTGGCCGCCTCGATCAAGACTCGCATTATGAAGCGCTGATCGACTGGGCTCGGTCGTGCCACTCAGCAAAAGAGCTTTTACCAAGGCCGTCATCTTTAGCAGTGCTGCGCTTCGATGGCTATATTGCGGAGCCTTCAGATCGATTCACAGCTACAGGGTGAGCTGATGCCGAGATTCCCAACTCACAAGCGCGTAGGTCTGTGGCGGCCGCCACGGAGTGTTTTGCATTCTCGGTCGCGATCTTGATAGTGTTCGGACCATCGGCTGCGTTCCGGTCTGAACCCGAGAGATGACAGCTTGGGCGCAAGAACCAGGAAGAAGTCGCAATTGCTTTGTGGCAGCGCGGGAGGTCGCTATCCGGCCGGTCACGGAGTCAGATGAAAGAACCAGTATGCCGTAGTCTAGGGAGTACTGAAGTGTTTCGATGCAGATGACCCAAGACAGGATTCTCTCGGTTGAACACCTTTTTGTGACCCTGGATACGAAGCCGATTCTCGAGGACTTGAGCTTCGCAATCGAGCGAGGAGAGAACCTGTGTATTATAGGCCCAAACGGTTCGGGTAAAACGGTCCTGCTCAAGTCTCTGGTGGGTCTGATTTCGTATACCGGAACGGTCAAATGGGCGAGCAGCGTTCGCATGGGCTACGTTCCACAGAAGGTGCAGGCGGATCGACGGCTTCCTATCACTTTCAGGAACCTGCTCGCCTCTAAGTCGAAACTCTTAGGAGTTCCTTTTCGAGAAACTAAGGCGCTCTGCAATGACATCGGTCTAGCCACGGAAATCCTCGACACCGCCGTTGGCGTACTTTCGGGCGGTGAGTTTCAGCGTGGGTTGATTGCGTTTGCTCTGATAGGAATGCCCAACGTGTTGCTATTTGACGAGCCTACCGCGAGCGTGGATATGCCCGGTGAGGAGCATCTGTATGAGTGCATTCACCGCCTCCAGGACGATTATAAGCTTACGGTAATCACTGTCTCCCATGATTTAAGCATAGTCAACAAGTATGCCTCGAAGGTGCTTTGCCTCAATCGACGGAAAATCTATTTTGGCCCGCCGGTTGACGCGCTTACACCTGAAGTTATCACCAGCCTCTATGGCGTGGAGCAAAAATATCACCTTCATCCGCACAATGACGATTGACCTCTCAAATTTGAGCCCAATGATGGTGCCGGCGGCGGAACCGTTTAGCGCTCCTGTGATCTATTCGTTCGTGCTGACCCTCCTAATGGCGCTGGCGGCTGGCCTGGTAGGAAGCGTCGCGCTCATGAAGCGGATGAGTCTCGCGGGCGATGTTGTTTCACATATTGCGCTCCCAGGTCTGGGGATCGCCTACTTGCTTCATTGCAATCCTCTGGCCGGCGCGGCGGTTTCGTTGCTGCTCGGATCATTGT
>JBOHWH010000115.1:0-29889 GCA_050736695.1 Binataceae bacterium (SeqCode)
GGCGCTGCTGGTTTTCCTTCCCGTGGAGGCTGTCGATAATTTTCGGCGCGGTCACCGCAGGATAGGTACCTCGGCGCCGGCGGTTCCGCGGGGCCGTCATTTCGAGCCTCGGGCGAGAAATCCCGGCGCCCGTGCTCCGCGCCGGCGCCTAATGCGGCAAGCATCTGCTCGGGATTTCTCCCCGCGATCGCAATGACGGCGGCAAGCCTCAGTGATCCGCAGAGAATCGCTTCGCGTAGATCCTCCGTTCCGCGGGCAGGGACCACAGATCTTTCAGAGATAATCAACATTCCCTTGCGTGATAAGCGGCGCGGCGATTGCTCTTTTCAGCAATCATCGCGGCGCGCGGTTGAGGTGCGGCTCTATGCCAGCCGAGCGCGCAATCAGGCGGGCATCTCGCATAGATAGTTCCCCTTCCAGTGCGGGTAGGGGTTAGGTCGTTTCTGGAGCGCAAAGCAACACTCGCGCGCGCCTATATCAAACAATGCTAAAGTTTGTTATTTTAACAGGACGGGAAACCCGCAAAGGGGTGCTATCGACAACGTGAATATTTCACTGACGCCGGAACTGGACAAGCTTGTCGAGGACAGAGTTGCCTCCGGAGGGTATGCCTCGGCGAGCGAGGTGATTCGCGAGGCGCTTCGGCTTCTGCGCGAACGCGATCAACTAAACGATTTGCGGCGCGAAGTGCGCCGGGGAATCGAACAGCTCGACGAGGGACGGACGCGGTTATTTGACGAGCGTGCGGTGAAGCGTATTAAGCAGGCTGGCCGCAAACGGGTCGTCGCGGCTCCGCGAAAGATTCGTTCGCGGTGAGAAGAGTCCTTCTCTCCGAACTTGCGGAGTCCGATATCGCCGAAGTTTGGGCCTTTATCGCGCGCGACGATCCCGATGCCGCCGATTGGCTCGTCGATGAAATTTATAGTCATTGCGGTATGCTCGCTGCCGCCCCTCGCGCGGGGCGCGCGTCCCGAGATCGATTCGTCGGTCCGCAGTTTCCCCGTTGGCAGCTACGTAGTCTTCTATCGCGAGACTAACGGCGGAATCGAGGTCGCGCGCGTACTGCATGGCCGCCGCGACCTGCAGTCGTTTTTTCGCTCATGAGCGGGGAATGAAGCGCAGCACCCGCACTCGATTCCCGTAGGTCGTGTCTTCATCCGCGAGCAGCACCCTCACCCCCGCGTCACGATGCTTGCGAATAAACGCAAGCCTCGCGCCGCGCCGCTCGTGTGTCGGTGGCGCCTCCCGGAGTGAGAGGGCGTCCTGAAAAATGCTTTTGAAAAATCAGTGGCGCGGGCGTCTGTCTCGCCCGTCGTCGATTGCGGGCCGAAGAACCGACCTACCAATGACTTCAAAAGCTGTCCCCGCGTAGGCGCTCCAGAATAGCCCAACCACCGTCCAGCCAGGATTGAAGCGCAGGTTGGCGCCGATGCGCCAGCTACTTCGGGGTGAGCGCCTGCTTGACCAGGTCGCTTGCGACTTTGCCGTCGAGCTGCGCGCCGAAGCGTTCGCGTAATGCCTTCATCACCACGCCCATCTGGGTCGCGCCGCCCGCGATAATCTCGTTGACCGCCGCGCTGACCTCTTCGAGCGCCAACTCGGGCGGCAGGTAGCCCGCGAGGATTTTCGCCTCGGTCTCGTTCTGCTCGATCAGGTCGGCGCGATTCGCTTTTTTCGCGAACTCCAGCGCCTCGGCGCGGCGCGCGCGCTCGCGCTTTACCAACTGCACGATCTCGGCCTCGGTGGCTTCGCGGCGGACGTCTTTTTCGACCCGGCTGATTTCCGACAGGATGCCGCGAATCGCCATCATGCGGCGCGTGTCGCGGCTTTTCATCGCGGCCTTCAAATCTTCCTGAAGCTTTTGTTTCACAGTCTCAATTATGCGCGACGCCGTCGCGATCCGAGCCGAACGATCCTCGAGAATTTACCGCCGCGGTTACTTCTTCGCGCCGGCCACGTCTTCCCACTTGGCCGGCTCCGACGCGACGAATTTCGAGCCATCCCATTTGTAGTTGAACACCAGCGCTTTCTTGTTGCCGGTCGCCCTGCCTTTTCCCGAAGCGTTCTTGGCCAGCTTGTATTCGCCGCCGGTCAATTTGGCTACGACGCTCAGCCCGCCCTTGTTGCTTGGGATATAGCTGAAGGCCGCATGCTCGAGATCGACGTATGGCTCCCCGGAGGTTTTCTTGTCGCTCTCCTGATCGAGAAATGGGTCGGAGTCTGACGCCACCGCGTCCTGCAGTGCCTTCTGCTGGCCCGCCGTAAGCGGATTGTGCATCGACGGACCGGGCGCCATCGGCCGCGCGGAGCCGCCGCCGCCTTCGCCACCGGTGTTCATTTCCTTCTTGACCTCGATCGCGTGCGCGCTCGCCGGAGCCAGGAGTGCACACAGTGCAACGCCCGCGATCGCAAGCTTTATAATTCCCGTCCTGGAAGCCATCGTTGTCGTACCCCCGCTCTTGGCACGGCCCTCCACAAATGGACCGAATTTGGTCCCGGAAATTTCCCAGGAAAATTTCTCAAAGAAACTTCCAAAAACGAGATTAGCACGCGCGCACGGAATGCAAAGAGCGCCGATGCGCGTTTCGAGGCCCGGTTCAGTTCGAGGCTTCAGTCAGCGTAAAACGGATCGGCACGATCGCCCAGCTCTCGATCGCGAGACCGTCGCGCCGCGCCGGAACGAAGCGCCAGCGTTCACGCACCACTTCGATTGCCGCATCGTCGAGGCCGCGGAATCCCGAGCTCGCGAGCAATTCGACCCGCTCGACCGCACCGCTCGCGGCTATCAGGACGTGCAGCGTTACCGTCCCCTGCTCGCCGCGGCGGCGCGAGTGGGCGGGATAAGCAGGCGCGGGATCGGAGCCATAGTCCGCGCCCGCAATACTGGTTCCTCCCGCGCCGCCGCCGGCGCCCTGCCCGCCCGATCCGCCGGAACCGGCATGATTGGAAGCCGGATTGGAAAGCTCGGGACGATTCGCGCCCGCGGATCGCGAGGCAGGCGCGGCAGTCGACTCGCCGCGCGCACTTTTTTGATCGATCCGGTCCGTCGATCGTTCCTCGATCGGCGGCGACGGTATCGACGCGAGCGCGCGGCGCGATCGGCGATGCGCCTTACGCGAAATCGCGGCTTCAGGAGGCGCCGCGGGTCCGAGGTCGAGGCGCGCGCGAAGAGCACCGCCGCCTTCGGCGGCGGTGCCATGCGCCGCGCCCAGATCGATCACATAAGCGAGCACCCAGTGATCGCCGCGCGGCTGCGCGCGCGAGGCAAGGAATATGATCGCGCCGAGAATCAGCGCATGCGCCGCAATCGACCCGCCGATCGCCGCCAGATGACGCGGCGGCGGCGAGTAGCCGCGCGCGTCCGCCCGGCGATCATCGGCGGCGCGATCATCGGCAGATCGATTAGCGACCTTGTTGAGATTTGATTCGTCTTTCAAAACGCTCCGAACGCGCCTCGGGACAAGGGTCGCGTCAGGAGCAGGCGTAGCGGCGGAAAAACCAATCGCGGCGCGCAGCGCCTGAAGCCTCCCTCACCCGCGAAGGTCGTAACGGCTCCATCGATTCGACCGGTAGTCTGGCTCGGAGCTTCGCACTCGAAATGCGCAAGTCTCCTCACAGTTGCGGGGCAGCGCCGGCTTTGCACCGGCTTTCCCGATACGAATCAGATTTGAGCCTACCCGCCCGCGCAACAGAGTCAAGCCGCGCAGGAATCGGGAAGTGCCTCAGTTTGAATTTCGGCTTCCGACCCAAATGCGTCTTCGGAGGAATTCGTTCCGGCGGCCATCACCGTATTTGCGACGATCGCAAGCTCGCGAATCGGGCTTGACTCGCGATTTCGCGGCCGCGTGATCCCCGATCTCGAGTTTTTTTGCAAGACTGAAAACGCATTGACGGCCGGTGTATAATGGAATGGATGGATAAGAACGCGGCACATCTCCAGGATCGAAAAAGTCCTACGGGCAAGCCACGTCCGACCTCCCGCGGCCACCGCATTTCCTGCGGCCACGGCGTTTCCTCGGCCAGTCGCATAAGCTTTATTTCTCGGCCAGTAGCGCACGGCGTCTCGGGGTTGTCGATTTTCTCCAAAAAAACTGCATTCTCGAGTCGCAGGCGAACGATCTACGCGAAGCGGTTCTCCGCGGATCCACTGGGGCTCGCCGCCGTCATTTCGACCGCAGGGAGAAATCCCGGGCGGAGGGCCGCTGCATGTGGCATCAGCGCCGAGCATGGGCGCCTCGGGATTTCTCGCTCAGGGCTCGAAATGACGACCCCGGCAAACCGCCGACGCCGAGGTACTTATCCTGTCGAGGCCACGCAGAGGATTATCGACAGCTCCGTCTCGCGGGCCCACGCAAATCGCCCGGGCGAATGTCGCGCGAATCCGTCGCTCGTCGCGATACCCAAAAATCGCATCGAACCCAAACTCGAAGCCACATTCTCCAGCATTCCCGCGGATGTTTTTTTGAGAGCAACCTGAAAAGATACCAAACGAACCCACCGTTTTTTTGCCTGTCAGTCGCACCGTGCGACGCCTTGATCCCCGGAACCTTTGAGTTCTGGCCGGGGAATAATTCAGGCTACGGGCGAGATTTGACACTATGCGGAATCCGGGCTATTGAGCTAGTATTCAGAATATGAACACGGCTTCATCATCGGTGCGGGTGATTTTATTATGAGCGTGCGCGAGCGGCATCGGCGCGAGCGCGAGGCGCGCGGCCAGGCGATTCTTTCCGCGGCTTCGCGCGTCTTCGCCCGCCATGGACTCGAAGGCGCGACGATCGAGATGGTTGCGCGCGAGGCCGAAGTCGCCGTCGGCACGATCTACCTCTATTTCGCCTCGCGCGACGATCTGTACCTGACCCTGGTTGCCGAACGCAGCGAAAGCCTGCGCGCGCGCTACCTTGAGATTCACGCCAGGGAACTTGGGCCGCTCGAGGAGCTGCATGAAATCGCCGCCGCCTACGTGTACTATCTGCGCGAGTCGCGCGAGCTGTTTATCTCGCAGCAATCGGTCAGCTACTCGCAGCTCGAAAAGCGCCTGCGCCGTCCCTCGGAGTTGCGCCACTTCCGCCGCGTGATGGCGCAGGGACACGAGATCTTCGCGCTCTACGAGAAGACTATCCGCCGCGTCGTCGAAGCCGGCCTGATCGCGCATCCGATGGGCGTGACGCGCACCGCCGCGATCATCTGGGCTACGCTCAACGGCGCCTTCATGCTGATGGGCAACGACAGCTTCTTCCACGACGTTACCGGCCTGTCGACCGGGCACTTCATCGAAGAGGCGCTCGAGTCCCATCTGGCGGGTGCGAATCACAATGGCATCGCAGGCGCAGGGGACCACTCCGCCGAGCGCAAATCCAAGTCCGCAAGCGCCGCCCGCAACGGCCGCGCAAGAAATACAAAGGAACGAAGTATTAAAGATCGGATCTTGGACGAGACCGATGCGATCGCCTCCGCCCAGTGACGGCGCGGCCATCGCCAAGGAGAAAAGCGCATGAAGTTTACGTTCTTCCATCTGATGCCGTACCGGTTTTTGCCGGAAGACTTCAAGGACAAGTACCGCAGCGTGTGGGTCGATATCCCGCGCAACCTGTACGATCCGAAAGTCGGCCATCGTCTCTACAACGACTACCTCGATCAACTCGAATATGCCGACAGCATGGGCTACGACGCACTCGGCGTAAACGAGCATCATCAGAACGGCTACGGGATGATGCCGTCGCCCAACCTGATGTCCGCCGCGCTGGCGCGGCGGACCCGCAACGCCAACCTGGTCGTGCTGGGCAACTCGATCGCGCTGTACAATCCCCCGATTCGCGTCGCCGAGGAATTCGCGATGCTCGACGTGATCTCGGGCGGACGCCTGGTCGCGGGCTTCCCGGTCGGCACCTCGATGGACGATAATTTCTGCTACGGCGTCGTTCCGGCCCAACTACGCGAGCGGTATTACGAAGCGCATGATCTGATCGTCAAGGCCTGGAAAGAGCAGGACATCTTCTCCTTCAACGGCAAGTACACCAAGCTGCGCTACGTCAACCTGTGGCCCCGGCCGATCCAGCAGCCGCATCCCCCAATCTGGATTCCAGGCGGCGGCTCGGTCGAGACTTGGGACTTCTGCGCCAATCACGACTACCAGTACAGCTTCCTTTCGTACTTCGGATATCTGGCCGGCAAGAAAGTCGCCGACGGCTATTGGGACGTGATGGCCAAGAAGGGCAAGGAGGCCAATCCCTATAGCATGGGCTTCGCGCAGATCGTCGCGGTGTCCGAAACCGACGAGCAAGCCGAAAAAGACTACGCTCCGCACATGGACTACTTCTTCAACCGATGCCTGCACGTCTATGACGGATACGCCGACGCGCCGGGCTACCGCACCGTGAAGACGATCAAGGCCGGAATCCTGGGCCAGGTCGGCGATCGCGCCGCGATGATGCGGCAGGACCTCAAGTGGAAGGACTTCGTCGATCAGGGCTACGTGATCGCCGGCTCGCCCAAGACCGTGCGCGAGCGCCTGCGTGAAGCGATGAAGCATATCCATTGCGGGCATCTGATGATGCTGATGCAGATCGGCTCGATGCCGCCGGAACTGGTGCGTAAGAACACCAGCCTGTTCGCAACCGAGTGCATGCCTTATCTGCGCGACCTGTGGAGCGATTACGAAGACAAGTGGTCGCCCAAGCGGATGCCGCAAGACGAGATCTCGGTTCCCGCTCCGGTGCATTTTGATTCCAAGCTGACCAACGGAGCAGCCAAGCGTCCCGCGGCGGCTCCTCAGCCGGAGGCCCGCAGCGCAAAATGATTACGACTCATCAAAGTCAAGGCGGCAAATACTCGATCGAGCTGCACACCTACGGGAGCGGCGGCGATCCGCTCCTGTTTCTGCACGGCGCCGGCGGACTGATGCCGTCAGAACCGTTCCTCGAAGAACTCGGACGCGACTTCAAGGTCTATGCGCCCCACTTCCCGGGCTACGGCGATTCCACCGGCACCGAACATATCGACGATGTCTTCGACGCGTCGCTATTTTATCACGAGCTGATGGACGAGCTGAAAATTCCGCAAGCCAATATCGTCGGCCATTCGATGGGCGGGATGCTGGCGGCGGAGCTGGTCGCGCTCGACCCGCATCGCGCCAGGAAGCTGGTATTGGCCTGCCCGGCGGGCTTCTGGATTCCCGAGCATCCGATACCTGACTTCTTCGCCGCGCCGCTGAACGAGATCGCGGGCTTGCTGTTCCACGATCCAAATTCGCCGGCCGCAAAAATGATGACGGCGATTCCGGAGGACTTCAAAGCACTCGAGGTCATGTACGTCGAGCGCGTGAAGCGGCTTGCGACCGCGGGCAAGTTCCTGTGGCCGATTCCGGATCGCGGCCTCAGCAAACGCGCCTACCGAATCAAGGCGCCGACGCTCGTCATCTGGGGCGAGTCCGACAAACTGATTGCGCCGGTCTATGCCAAGGAGTTCACCAGCCGGATCAAGGGCTCGAAACTCGAAACGATCAAGCAAGCCGGGCACATGCTGATGTACGAGCAGCAACCCGCGTTCGTAAAAGCGGTGCGCGATTTCCTGAAATCCTGATCGCGCGCAATCTCAAAAAATCGCGGCCGCGGCGTTTACTCGCCGCGGCCGCGAACGTTATCACCCGCATCGATCGCATCGGTTTCTGAAACACTGTCGCATTTTGGAGCACCGGTGACGCACCTCCGATACGACCGCGACAACGGGTGCCTACCGTAGGCCGGGATAGTGCGGTACAGGAACGGCACGTCCCATGCTCTCCTTGTCAGGAGAGCTTTGCGTAAACGATGCAAGCGTGCGCGATTGCCGAGATTCCTCGCGACATTCGCTGCGCGGCGAGACGCGCATAGCGCGATTCTCGACGCCAGCTCGAGCTCGGAATGACACCAAAAATTAACGCCGAATTGTCATTCCGAGCATGAGCAGAGTTCCAATCGCCGCCCGGACCGTAACCAGCGGCAACGCGCAAGTCGCGAGGAATCTCGCCAACCGCGTCAAGCAACACCCACGCAATGGGATCCGCAAGCTCTTGCCAGAGGATCGAAGACTTTCTCATGCGGAGTTATTTCATGGACCACATCTCTTCGGCAGCAAAACCTGTGCGCACGCCTTCGGACGTTGCGATTCGCGCGCGATCGCGCGGCCCGCTCGCGAGGGCGGGATCGCCGCCGGGTCAGGTCCTGGTCGTTTTTGCAGTCTCGATTGTGGTTATCCTGGCCGGCGCGGGACTCGCGGTCGATATCGGTTATATGCAGCGCCAGAAGCAGCGGATGCAGGTGGCGGCGGATTCGGCCGCGGTTGCGGCCGCGTCGGCTCTGGTTACCAACGCCACGACTCCCACGGTCGCGGGACAGAACGATGCGGCGCTCAACGGATTCGCCGTGGGCAGCGGCACTACGATCACGATCAACAATCCGCCCAAGAGCGGAAGCTTCACGACCAACACCGGCTACGCCGAAGCGATAATCGATCAGCCGCAGCCGACCTGGTTCTTGAGCATCCTCGGCATCAAGACAATGGACGTACGCGCGCGCGCGGTTGCGGGCGCCTCGAACGCGAACGGATGCATGTACATCCTCAGCCCGTCGAACTCCGGCGCGATTACCGCCAACGGCGCCGCCAGCATCACCTCGCAATGCGGAATTCTGGATGATTCCAGCAGCGGCACGGCTCTAATCGCCAACGGCAGCGTGACCATCACAGCCAGCGCAATCGGCGTAGTCGGCAAGGCTCTGCTCAATGGAGGCGCGGTGCTGACTCCCCCGGCGGTCACCGGAATCGTCGGAGTATCCGATCCGCTGGCGGGAGTTGCGGAGCCTTTCGTCGGCTCGTGCACCTACAACAATTTTATCGTGAACTCGAGTCAGACCGTGCAGATGAGCCCCGGCGTCTATTGCGGCGGGATTACCTTCGACAACAACTCGAAGGCGAATTTTTCGCCCGGCGTGTACGTCCTGCGCGGCGGTGGCATGATCGCCGGCAGCGGATGCACCCTTAACGGAAGCGGCGTCACTTTTTTTGATACCACCGGCACCGGCGGCTACAGTCCGATCATTATGAACAGCGGTGTCACCGCGACACTGAGCGCGCCGACTTCGGGGCCGCTCAAGGGAATTTTGTTTTTCCAGGATCGCGCGGTTACTCACGGCGGCGCCAGCATCATCAACGGCGGCGTCAACGCCAACTTCACCGGCGCGCTCTATTTTCCGACCACCGATCTTACATACAACGGAGGCAGCCAGGCGTCGTACACGATTATCGTCGCGCAGGATTTGATCGTGAACGGAAACGTCGCGATGAATGCCGACTATTCGTCGCTGGCGGGAGGCTCGCCAATTCAGAATGCGACTCTGGCCGAATAAGCAGGCGCGCGGCCAGAGCATCCTGGAAGCCGCGCTCGTTGCGCCCATCCTGATGTTCATCCTGCTGGCGATGGTCGAAGCCGGACGCATGATGTACTTAAGCGTCGTGCTCGAACATGCGGCGGACGCCGCCGCCGAATACGGCGCCACCACCACCACCGACGCCGACCTGTCCGGAATGCAATCTGCCGCGACCAGCGACGTGCAGGCCAGCGGCATCTTCAACAAGCTTTATCCGGCCAACTCCTTCGCGACGATCGCGAGCAATTTCTGCCAATGCTCCAACGGCGCCTCGACCTCGTGTACCAACAACACCTGCGCCTCCGGCCAGTTCGCCGTGTTCGTTCAGGCGAAGACCTCCGCCAACTACGCGACTCTGATCAAATACCCCGGACTTCCTTCCGCCTTCACGATGAATGCGCAGGCAACGCTGCGTGTCCAATGAAGCAAGTGATCACGATTACCGCCGCTTCCGGCACGCAACTCGCGCACAAGCCTTCGCGCTATCGGTGGGCTTCTCCGCTCGCGCCGATCGGGCAGGCGGCGACGGAGTTCGCAATCGTCGGGGCGGTGCTCCTGACGCTGCTGCTCGGAATGATCGAATTTTCGGGCGCGATGTACGCGTACGACTTCGTCTCGTACGCCGCTGGAGAGACTGCGCGCTATGCGATGGTTCGCGGCAGTACCAGCACCTCGCCCGCGCAGTTGAGCGACCTCCAATCGTACGCGCAGGGCCTCGCAAGCGGCCTCGCCCTCTCAAAGCTCGCGGTCAGCGCGGCGTGGACGCCCAACAACAAGCCCGGGAGCCTGGTCAAGGTTACAGTTCAGTACAACTTCCAGTTCGCGGGCGGTCTGCTCCCCTCCGCCACTTTCCCGTTTACCGATACGGTTCAGATGCGGATCGCGCGCTGAATGCTCAGGCGATTGAAACAGTCGATACGCGCGCACTTGACGCCGTGCGGGTACAGTTTTAAATTGCAACTAATATGAAACTCTACGAATTTACCCAAGCCCCGAACCCGCGCCGCGTTCGCGTTTTTCTGGCCGAGAAGGGAATCCAGGTTCCTTTCGAGCAGGTGAACCTCGCCGCCGGCGACAATCGCAAGCCCGAGTTCCTGAAGATCAACCCGATGGGGGGCCTTCCGGTGCTCGAGCTCGACGACGGAACCCATCTGGCCGAGTCGGTCGCGATCTGCCGCTACTTCGAGGGACAGAAGCCGGAGCCTCCGCTCTTCGGTGTGGACACGAAGGACAAGGCGGTGGTTGAAATGTGGAACCGGCGAATGGAGCTTGAGATTTTGAGCATGACGGCGGGCGCGTTTCGCAACACCAGCGAGTTCTTCAAGGGACGCATCCCGCAATCGCCCGAGTACGGCGAGATTTGCCGGACTGCGGCGCTGAAGCGGCTGGACTGGCTCGACAAGGAGCTTGCGCATCGGCAGTTCGTCGCGGGAGATCGCTTCTCGATCGCGGATATCACCGCGCTGATCGCGGTCGATTTTGGGCGGACCACCGGAATCAAGATTCTGCCGGAACAGAAAAATCTAAAGCGATGGCACGATGAGGTGTCCGCCCGTCCCAGCGCGAAGGCGTAGCCGCCTCGCCCGCGCCGGTGATTTGTAGATCGCCGCTCTTACCCGCGCGTGATTCTTCTGTCGGTCAGTATTGGCGGGCGAGCCGCCCGCCGCTACTGACGGAAGGAGTCGGGCGCGGCTGCTCAGTTGCGCCTGAATCCCGCGTGGCAAAAAGCCATTGCAAATCTCTGCTCCGCGATTTCCGCGGCTACGGCATGATCGGCGTGTAGAGAACGTAGAGCATGAAGTAGATCACTACTCCTGTTACCGAGACATACATCCACAGCGGCCAGGTCCATCGCGCGATTCTTTTGTGTGAGACGAAGCGCCCGCGGAGCGCGTAGGAGGCGGTGATCAGCGCGAGCGGAACGATCGAGGTCGCCAGGATCACGTGCGGGATCAGAATCGTGAAATAGGCCGGACGAATCCATCCGACACCGCTGAAGCGGATCTCGCCCGCGTGCGCGTGAAACGTCAGGTACGAGATCAGGAATACCGCGGAGACCGCGAGCGCGGAGAGCATGCACGCGCGATGCGCCGGCACGTTCTTGCGCTTAATGAAGACGAAGCCCGCCGCCAGCAGCACCGCCGCGATCGAATTCAGAATCGCGTTGAGCCGCGGCAGCAATGAATACGGAATCAACGCCGCCGTCCGGTCTCCGCTACGACGGCGGAGCGCCTGCCGGCTCGGTCACCGCCGCCGGGCTCTGCTTGATATGCGCCCACGCGCGCTTGCTCAAGTCCGGCCGCAGCATCAGGTAGCAGAACGCGACCAGCACCATCGGCGTGATCGCGATCACCCACAGACCCTTATGCTCAGTCGCAAGATGCATGAAATACATCGCGACCAGCGCCGCCTTGGCTAGCGCGAGCGCAACCAGCAGCCCGATCTTGATGTCGGTCGGAAAGTTCATCGCATAGACCAGCAGCTCGATGCCGGTCAGCACCGCCAGGTAGATGAAAACCGCGATATAGCTCGGACCCGAATGTGCCGCGTAGGCCTCCTGATGAGAATCCATTGCCGCTTCAGCCGCCATAATTGATCCCTGCGCCTCCCGGGGCGTTTCGCGCAAGCTCGCGCTCTAAATCAGGTAAACGAAAGTAAAAATCAGGATCCAAACGAGATCGACGAAGTGCCAGTAGAGTCCCGCGATCTCGACCAGGCCCGCCTTGCTCTGCGGGATCTTGCCCATCAGGCCGCGAATCCAAATCACGCTGTTGTACACCACTCCGCCGAACACGTGGCATCCGTGAAAGCCGGTCAGGATGAAAAACGTCGCGTCGAACAAATCGCGATGAATCGACATCCCGCGCTCGACCAGCAGATGATGCCACTCGAACCCCTGCATCGTCAGAAACGCAATACCGCCGATGATCGTCAGGAACATAAAGCTCTTGAACTTCGATTGATTGCCTTCCTTGCAGCCGGCGATCGACTCGACCATCGTGACGCTCGAACAGATCAGGATGAAGGTCATGATCGCGGTGGTGGTGATACCCAGGTAGTCGGCGGGATTGGGCCAATTGATGTCGTTGTAGCGCAACGCGCCGTAGGCCGCGATCGCGGCGCCAAAGGTCATCGCGTCGGCCGCCAGAAACGCCCACATCCCGAGCTTGCCGGAGTTCCCCGGCGTGATTGAAGGTTCGTATTCGTCCACTATCACGCCGTGCGCGTGTGGATCCGCTGCCAGAGCCTCACTCATCTTCATCTCCCCGTCGAAATCGAATCGCGCCGCAAAGCCGCGATCTAGCGCTTGGTGATAACCGCCTGCTTGCGCATCGAACGCCGGTACATGGCGAACAAGATGGCGCCGATCGCCGCCATCGTCACGTAAGGACCCGCCAGCATGAATATTACGCTGGTGTTAAAGGCGTGGATTGCATGGTCGCCCGGCGACAGCCCGCACATCGCACACGCGTCGGCGACTCCCGCCGCAAAAGCGATCATCGCAACTGCCTGCCCCACGATTCCGGTTCCCCGCAGTACGTTCCTCATGGTTCTCGCCTCGCTGCTCCCGTTACAAAAATATGAGTCCAGGGAAATCTTCCCACGGAGCTCGTCACATCAGATAAACCAGTTCGAACAACACCGGCCAGATTGCGCATACGAAATACCAATACACCGTGCACAGCTCGACCGGCGCCGCGTTGCGCGCGTTGTAGCGTCCGCGTTGAGCCGCAAATGCGACTGCGCACAGCCATATGACCCCGGCCATGGCGTGCAGGCCGTGCAGCCCGATCAGGAGATAAAAAGTCGCGCCGTAACTGCCGCTTGCGAGCGTCAGCCCGTGCGCCACCAGCCGCACCCATTCGGAACCCTGCACCACAAGGAACGTCACGCCCAAAATTCCCGTGATTGCAATCCATCGCCGCAGAAGCCGCTGGCGGCTGCGATGCACCGCGCGCAGCGCAAGCGTCATCGTGCCCGCGCTCGCGAGCAGCACGAAGGTGTTCACCCACGTCACGTCGATCGGCAGGCGCGGCTGCGCCGGCGGCGGCCAGAACGGAGCCTGCATGCGGAAGATGATGAACGAACCGATGAGCGCGCTGAACAGCATCATCTCGGTCGCGATGACCATCAGCAGCGCAAGCATCGTGTTGCTGATGAACCTGGTCTCGGTCTCATCGCCCGCCGGACCGTTGCGCGGCGGTGATGGAATCAGCGGGCGGATTTTTGCGGTCATCACACTCACGCGCTCATCGCCTCAGTGCTTCAACAGAATCGTCACGATCGACACCATCACCAAAAAAATCATCACACCGATAATAATCTTCAGAACCCGGCGGTTCTCTTCCCGCACGTCTTCCCGTCTGACTAACGCGGGCATCTCGGTTCTCATGGTTCTTCAGTCCTGATTCCTAGATCTTGTCGATCACCATCATCAGCAACACGATCGGCAGATAAATCAGCGACGCGAAGAGCAGCCGTCTGGCGGCCTGCGCGCGGCCCGGCGCCCGAACCATCGCGACGCCGAACATGATCATCGCGATTCCGCCGAGCGCGGCGATCGCGCCGTACGTCAGCCCCGCGAATCCCATCATGAACGGCGCAATACTGATCGCCAGCAATCCGGCGCTCGCGCCGATCACGACCGGGTCAGAGGGATTGCCCCAGCTCCGGTCGCCGGGCAGCAGATGGATTCCCGCGCGCGCATAATCCTCGCGAAACAGGCGCGCGACCGCGAACGTATGCGGCAACTGCCACAGAAACATTATTCCAAACATCACCAAAGGCTCTGCTGCGATGTCGCCGCGCGCGGCAGCCCAGCCCGCGATCGGAGGCAGCGCTCCCGGAATCGCGCCGATCACGTCGCACAGCCACGAACGGCGCTTCAGCGGAGTGTAGGCGAGCAGATAGACGATCGAGATCGCCGCCGTCACCGCGGCGCACAGTACGTTGGTCGCCGCGATCAAATACGCCAAACCGGCTACCGTCACCACGCACCCGAAAACCAGCGCCTCGGCCGGACGCAGGCGGCCGTCGGGGAGTGGGCGATGTTGCGTGCGGTGCATCAGCGCGTCGGTGTCGCGCTCCATGTATTGGTTGAGCGCGAGTGTGCCGCCGGCGGCCAAAGCGGTGCCGGCGATCAAATTGAATGCGAGTATGAAGTCGAAGCCGCCGCGTCCGCCGAGATAGAATCCGGCCAGCGTGGTGACGATCACCATCGCGACCACGCGCGGCTTGGTGAGCTCCAGATAGGCCGACAGGCGCGCTCGGACTGCGCCCGCCTCGGCTTCCATCATCGCAGCTTTCGCGTTCACGCCGGCACCTGATGTGCCAGATGATGCTGATCGGGTGCGGCACTCGGCACCGCGCTCGTGACGCCGCCGCGGTGGCCGAGTCCGTAAACATGATACGCGCGAATCGCGATCGTCAGGCTGGTCGCGAGCACCGCCGCGCCGATCAGCACATGGCTGGTCGTCGGGATTACCGCGCGTCCGCTCCAGATCGTGATCGCGCCCAAACAAATCTGCAGTACCAGCAGGATGAACAGCCCAAGCGCGGGACGGCGCAATTCCGGTTCATCGCGATGCGCGCGCAAGACTCGGGCGACGGTCCATACGACCATGATCGTCACGATTACGGCGCCGCATCGATGCGCGAAATTGATCGCGATATACTCGTTCCAGTACGGCGGAATCAACTGCCCGAACGCGAGCGGGAAATCCGGTATGGCAAGGCCCGCGCCGAGATGACGCATCACGGCGCCGGCCAGAATCTGTAAATAGATGACAGCGGTCGTTATTCCCGCCAGCATCGCGAGCGGGATTCGCACCGGCCTTTCCTCGCGAGGCGTCGTGCGCGTCCATCGCGGATTCGTGAAAATCGCGATCGACACCATCAGGCAGAAAAACGCCTGCGCGGTTCCCGCGTGCGCAACCGCGATCGGCAGCGGCAATTCCAGCAACACCGTGATTCCGCCAAGGATCGCCTGCACGATAATCAGCCCGAACGCCGCCATGATCGAGTTGCGGACCCACCTTCGCGGCTCCACCCGCCACGCCCACGCCATCAGGATTAGCGTCAGCGTCACCACGATCGCGGCGACCACGCGATGCCCGAACTCAAAGCGGATGCCGCCCTGCCATGCCGGAATCAGCTTGCCGAATGCCAGCGGCCAATCGGGTACCGCAAGCGCGGAGCCGGTCGAGGTGACTAATCCGCCGACGAAAATCAGGCAGAACGTCGCACCCGCCGTCACCATCGCGAATCGATGCAGCGCGCGTTCGCGAGCATAGGAAATGCCGGTCTCAGTCATCGGCTACGCCCGAGCCCTCTCCTTAATCCGCAGCCGCCGTCGAGTGTTCGATGACCTGCCACTGCGGCAAGTAGTCCTCTTCCGACTCGGGCGAGCTGTATTCGTAAGGACCGCGGTAAACCGCCGGAACCGAGCCCGGCCAGTTGCCGTGTCCCGGAGGAGAAGGCGCGCTCCATTCAAGCGTGTTCGCGTGCCACGGATTCTCAGAGGCCTTCGGACCCTTGAAATAGCTCCAGATCAGATTTGCGAGAAAAAGAAACTGCGCCGAGCCGAGCACGAAGGCGCTGATCGAGATGAAGGTGTTGATCGGCTGGATCGGCTTTAGAAAATCGTATTGCTGCGGATTGTAGATTCGGCGCATGTGCCCGGCCATGCCTAGAATATGCATCGGGAAGAATGTGCAGTTGAAAGCGACGAACGTAATCCAGAAGTGAACCTTGCCCAGAGTCTCGTTCATCATGCGGCCAAACATCTTCGGATACCAGTAGGTCACCCCGGCAAAGATTCCGAAAAGGCTGCCGCCGAACAGCACGTAGTGGATGTGCCCGACGATGAAGTAGGTGTCGTGGATGTACATATCGACCGGGGTGCAGGCCATGAAGATGCCCGACAATCCGCCGATTACGAACATCGCGACGAACGACAATGCATTGAGCATCGCCGTCGTATAGTGGATGTCACCCTTGTACATCGTGCCCAGCCAGTTAAACGTCTTAATTGCCGACGGCACCGCGATCACCATCGTCGTGATCATAAAGCTCGAGCCCAGCGCCGGGTCCATCCCCGACTGGAACATGTGATGACCCCAGACCATCCACGACAGTCCCGCAATCGCGCAGATCGCGTACACCATCGCGCGGTAGCCGAAAATCGGCTTGCGCGAAAACGTCGCGATAACCTCCGACGCGATCCCCATCGCCGGGAGGATCATGATGTAAACCTCGGGATGCCCGAAGAACCAGAACAGATGCTGCCACAGGAGCGGCTCGCCGCCGCCCGAGGGCAAAAAGAAATGCGTCCCGCCCATCCGGTCGAAGAGCAGCAGCGCCAATGCCGTGGTCAGAACCGGCAGCGCCAGCAGCAACAGAATCGCGGTGATGAACAGCGACCAGATGATCAGCGGCATCCGGAAAAAATGCATCCCCTTGGTCCGCATGTTGATCACGGTCGTGATGTAATTGATCGAGCCCATCAGCGACGAGATGCCAAGCACGATGATGCTGATGCACCAGAGATTCTGGCCCCAATCGACGCCGGTGTAGATCGGCACGGCGCTCAGCGGAGCATACGAAGTCCATCCCGCGGCTGCCGGACCTCCGGACACGAAGAACGACGACAGCATAATCACGCCCGCGACCGCGCCCACCCAGAACGAGAGCATGTTCAATTTGGGAAACGCCATGTCGCGGGCGCCGATCATGAGGGGAATCAGAAAGTTGCCGAAGCATCCGACCAGGATCGGCATCACGACAAAGAAAATCATGATCGTCGCGTGCATCGTGAGGGTCGAATTATAAGTTGCCGCGGTAATCGCGTTGTCGTTCTGAATCGACTGCGGAAAAATCCGCAGGAAGCCGAACTGCGTGTCAGGCCACGCGAGATCCAGCCGCATCAGCATCGCCATCAAGCCGCCAACCGCCATCATGAACAGCGCCATGATCAGAAACTGGCGCCCGATCATCTTGTGATCTTCCGAAAAAATGTAGGTGCGCAAGAAGCTTTGCTGATGATGCTCCGCGTGCGCGCTTCCAACCGCAACCGCTGCCGTGCTGCTCATCTGAGCCAATCTCCTCCGCGCCCGGGCGCGGCAAAATCATCCATTACTGGCTGCTGCCGTTTGCGTACTCATCCTTGAGCCATTTCTGAAAATCCGCTTCCGACTCGACGGTCAGCGTCCCCTGCATCCCGGAATGCCCGAATCCGCACAACTCGGCGCATGGGATGGCGTAGGTGCCGGCCTCCTTCGCCTCGAACCAGACTTCGATTACACGGCCCGGCACCGCGTCCTGCTTGAGGCGCAGGTTGGGCACGAAGAAGCTGTGGATGACATCCTTGGAGGCCAGGTGAATCCGCACCACCTGATTTATCGGCACGTGCATCTCGTTCTCGACCGTCACGTCATCCTTGGTGCCGAGTTTTCCGTCGGGACCCGGGTAGGTGATCTCCCAGTTAAACTGCTTGGCGGTGACGTTGTAGAACGCCTGCCCCGGCGGCCCGTTCTCCTTGATGTCGGCCCAGGTCTTCCGGCTCATCATCGCGAGGATGATCAGGATCACAGCGGTCGCCGTGGTCCAGGTGATCTCCAGGCGCGGGTTGCCCTCGATATACTCGGCCTTGCGGCCGGGACGATTGCGGTACTTGATCATGAACACGACCATCGTGATCATGACCCCAAGCCAGACCACCACGACGATCCAGAAAATCAGGATGAACAGAAAATCGATCCGCGGCCCGAACGAGGAAATATCGTGCGGGAAATACATCCATTCCAACATCTGTGAAGTCTCTCACCCCCTGCGCGCTTGAGCGCACGTCCACACTCCGCATTCCAGCAGCCGGGCGCAGCCATATCCGCGCGCACGAAAACCCGGATTCATAAATTCCGCGCGATTCTACGCTTCAGTTCTGGGATTAGTGAAATGAAAAATTCTGTCTGTACCGGAAGCCAAAGTTAACGCAACATAGCAGCCGTCCCGCGGATTTTCCAGCGATTGCAAGCGCTTTCCCGCCCCGGGCGGTTTCACTCCGGAGGTTTGCCGATTCCCCGATGAAACGGCCTTTGCAAATTGAATCCGCAGGGATCACGGCGTCGAATGCGTCGATTCCATTTGGCGGCTGCATCTCGTTTCCGCTAGAACTCGCTAGTTGTAACGGACGGAGGTCGAGCGCTTATGGCTGATCGGGTAGCGACGTTGGCTCTGGGATTCGACCGGCAAGTCGCAAAGTACGGCGACCGATCGTTTCTTCGCGACAAGCAGGACAAGAATTGGCAAAGCCATTCGTTCAACGAGATTTCCGCCGGCGCCGGCCGTCTGCGCGCCGGCCTTGCGGACCTCGGCGTCAGGCGCGGCGATCGCTTCGGAATCCTGTCCGATAATTCCCCGCAGTGGATCATCGCCGATCAGGCCGCGCTCGGACTCGGCGCGGTCGTGGTGCCGCTCTACACCACCAGCGGAGCCGAGGAGACCCGCCACGTAATATCCGACTCGGGCGCGAGTATCGTCGCGGCCAACGGCGACGAGCATGTGAAGAAACTCCTCGCGATGGCGCCGGCAATACCGGAGATGAAGGCGATCATCGCGATGCACTACGGCGCCGAGGCGCAAGCCGCAAAGAACGGCGGACCCGCGGTGCTGACGCTTAAGTCGGCCAGCGCCGAATCGCCGGCGGCGAGTATCGCCGGTTCATCCGACGATCTGGCGACGATCATCTACACGTCGGGCACCACCGGACCCTCCAAGGGCGTGATGCTCACGCACGGAAACATCCTGGCCAACTGCTACGACGCGCTCGAAGCGTTGACGCTCTGCGATACCGACCAGACGCTCTCGGTCCTGCCGATCGCGCATTCGTTCGAGCGCACCGCCGGGTATTACGCCGTCATGATGGCGGGCGGATCGATCGCGTTCGCCGAGGGGCTGACCTCGATCGCGTCGAATCTGCAGGAGATTCGGCCAACCGTATTGCTGGTGGTGCCGCGACTGCTCGAGGCGATTTACAGCCGCGTGATGAAGCAGGTCGAATCGAGTCCTTCGTACCGGCGCACGCTGTTCAACACCGCGGTGTCGATCGGCAAGCAGGCCGCTGAGTACCGGCATCGCGGAAAGACCGTGCCGCCGCGGCTGGCGGTCCCGATGATGCTGTTCCGCAAGATCGTCTTCGCGCGCATCAACGCGATATTCGGCGGACGCCTTCGCTATATGATTTCCGGAGGTGCGCCGCTGCCCAAAGAAATTTTCCGCTTCCTCGCCGCCGCCGAAGTCCCGATCGCCGAGGGCTATGGACTGACCGAGGCCGCTCCGGTCGTGTCGGTGAATCTCGATCTCGGACGCACTCGAATCGGCACCGTTGGCCGCCCGCTTACGACCGTACAGGTCAAGACCGCAACCGACGGCGAGCTCCTGGTGCGCGGCCCCAACGTGATGAAGGGTTACTACAACCGCGAAGACGATACGCGCGAGGCGATCGACGCCGAGGGATGGCTGCATACCGGCGACATCGCGGGCATCGACGCCGAGGGCTTTATCACCATCACCGATCGCAAGAAGGAAATCATCGTGCTCTCAGGCGGCAAGAACATCTCGCCCGCGAATCTCGAGACGCGCCTCGCGACCGACCCGTATATCGCGCAGGCGTGCGTGATCGGCGACCGCCGAAAGCATCTCGCCGCGCTGTTGGTGCCGAACCTGGAAAACCTGAGCGACTATCTTAAGAGCAACGGACTCGACGCCAAACAGCCCGAAGAGCTGGTCGAGGTTCCCGCGTTGCGCCAGTTATTCGGATCGAAGCTCAAGGAGTTTAACAAGCCGCTTTCCGATGTCGAGGCGATCTCGGCCTTCAGGCTCGTCGCGCGTCCGTTCTCGCAAGAAAACGGCGAATTGACTCCGACGTTGAAGCTGCGCCGCAAAGTCGTGCAGGAACATTATCGCGAACAGATCGAATCGATGTACCGCGACTGAGCAGTCACTTCGGCAGGGCGGCGTCTCGCCGGCCCTACCGCAGGACGATTCCGATGCCAGAATACACCGGCAGATTCAAATCCACCGTCCCCTACTACGCGCGCTTTCGGCCGCGCTATCCGGCGGCGCTGTTCGAACTGATCGCATCGCGATGCGGCCTCGACGGCAACGGGCGCCTGCTCGATCTCGGATCCGGTCCCGGCTTCATCGCGATCGCGATGGCGCCCTACTTCGCCGAGGTCGTCGGCGTCGATCCAGAACCCGCGATGCTCGAGTCGGCGCGGCATGAGGCGGAAGTCGCCGGCGTCAATCTCACGCTCGTTGCCGGAAGCTCGCTCACGCTCAGCCGAGAGATGGGAACATTCCGGATGGCCGCGATGGGGCGTTCATTCCAATGGATGGACCGCGACGCGACGCTGGTCACGCTCGATACGATCATCGAGCCCGGGGGCGCGGTCGCTTTGCTCGGAGAGCGGCTGAACGACTCGCCGGAAAACGGATGGCGTGCGGCATGGGAAATGGTCTCGAGGAAATATGCCGCGCCGCGCGCCTATCGCCGTCACTGGAGCAACCCCGCATGGGAGCGGCACGAGGTCGTGCTGCGGCGCTCGATCTTCTCCGAGGTCGATCGCGTCACCGTGACCGGCTATCGCACCTCGACGGTCGAGGAACTGGTCGGCCGCGCCTACTCGATGTCCTCGACCTCGATCGCCATGCTCGGCGACCGCCGCGAGGACTTCGAGCGCGAGCTGCGCGCGGCGCTGCTCGGCTTTGACCCTTCGGGCGTCTTCACCGAACTAATCGAGAGCGAAGCGATTATCGCAACGCGGCCCGAATAGCGCGGAATTTTACTCCGGGGTGAGCGCGGACAGATCGTCAACCTTGCGCAGGCTCGGGAACAGCCACATCCACAGTCCAACGACGGCCAGCGTGCCGATTCCCCCGATCACCACCGACGCAATAGTACCGAACCATGCGGCGGTGGCGCCCGACTCGAACTCGCCAAGCTCATTCGAGGTGCCGATAAACAGAAAGTTCACCGCGCTTACCCGCCCGCGCTTCGCGTCCGGCGTCGCCAGCTGCGTAACAGTTTGACGGACATAGACGCTGACCATATCCGATGCGCCCAGGATCGTGAGCGCGCCGAGCGACAAAGTGAAATTGGCCGAGAGTCCGAACACGATCGTCGCGACGCCGAAAATCGCAACGCACGCGAACATTATCATTCCAGCGCCGCGCCGCGGCGGAATCCTGACCAGGCCCAGGCCCATCAGCGCGGCTCCCAAAGCCGGCGCGCCGCGGAGCAGGCCCAAGCCCGCCGGACCGACGTGCAGGATGTCGCGCGCATAGATCGGCAAGAGCGCGGTGGCTCCGCCAAGCAGCACCGCGAACAGATCGAGCGAGATCGCGCCCAGGATCACGGGGCGGCTGCGGACAAACTGGATTCCCGCGGTCAATCGCGCGAACGGGCTTTGCCCCGGCAGCGGCGCCTGAGAGATGCTGCGCGTATGGATCGCCGCGAACGCGATCGCTGCCGCCGCGAACATCGCAAGGCACATCGCATACGCGGCCACCGGCCCGAACACGTACAGCAATCCGCCCAGCGCCGGACCCGCGATCGTTGCGATCTGCCGCGCCGATGAAGTCCACGCGACCGCCTCCGGGAATTGCTCCTGCGCAACCATCAGCGGCAAAAACGCCTGCGAGGCCGGCTGGACAAACGCGCGTGCCGTTCCGAGGATCGCGAGCACCACGTAGTACGGCGCGATCACCCGGTAGTGCGCATAAGCCAGCACCAGCAATGCGCCCGCGCACGACGCCTGCAGGATTGAACCGGCCGCAAGAAGCGTGCGGCGATCGAACCGATCGGCCAGATCGCCGCCCGGCAGTGCGAACGCCGCCATCGGCACAAACTGCGCAAGCCCCGCGTAGCCGAGAGCCATCGGATTGCGCGCGATATCGTATATCTGCCAACTAACCGCAACCGACTGCGCCGCGAACCCCAGCGACGACAGGAACATCGCGACCAGGAACAGGCGGAAGTCGCGCCGGCCAAAGACGCTCGGGCGACGCTCGGCGGACGACTCCGATGACGACTCGGGATAATTCATTCGCTCTGGTAGTGACGCCATAGCGGCCGCCGCCAGGCAAGTGCCAGCGCATCGCGGCGCGATATCCTGCAGTCATCGGCTGACCAGGCCCGCAGACAAACAGGGCTAGAAATGCCTGTAGCTTCGCCTCGGACAAGGGCATAGGATGCGGGCATAACGGTCGGATTGTTTCCTTCATCGGAATCCGGGAATTAGCCCGGATTTTCTGTTCGAGCTTTCCCGGCACATACTTAACGGAGGGCAAAAAAATGCCCAGCAAGTTGTACGTAGGCAATCTGGCCTACACGGTTTCCAATAGCGACCTCGAATCACTTTTCTCACAGGTCGGACAGGTCGCAAGCGTCGCGGTTATCATGGACAAGTTTTCCGGCCAGTCGAAGGGATTCGGCTTTGTCGAGATGACCAACGCGGAAGATGCGGCGAAAGCAATTGCGCAGTTCAATGAGACGGAACTCAAGGGACGCAATATCAAAGTCAATGAGGCCAAGCCTCGCGAATCCGGTTTCGGTGGCGGCGGCAATCGCAGCGGCGGTGGAAACCGCAGCGGCGGAGGCGGCGGACGCGACCGCTGGTAGGATCACAGCAAAGGGCGGGCTTCGGCCCGCCCTTTCTTTTCCCCGATGCGCGCGAGGTAGAATAGAATAATCGAGAGTTGACCACAGGAATTAAACCGCATGAATGAAAAACGCCGCAAAGAACAACTGCGCAAGCAGAAACAGCAGGACAAGGACCAGCGCAAAGCCCGGCGCCTGGCGGAAAAGAAGTCCAATCCCGAAGGCTCCGGCCTCGACGCCGGCCTCGAAGGGATCGTCCCCGGCCCTCAGCCCGGCCAGATCATCGACTTCGACGAATAGAGTTCACGGCGCCGCGCGGCGCTGCCCTACAATTTGATCGGCAGGTTTGGCGAGGACGAAACTATCGCCAACGGAATTTTGATTTTGCCGGCCGCCGGCGAGCGTGCCGCCGGGCGAAGTGCGTTCGAGCAACCCTACAATAGCATAAGACCGGGCGGTGCTTCCGGAAATAACGAAAGTCGGTGAACGGATCGTCAAGCTTCGCCGGATCGATACCAAAGAACCGGACCCCTTCACGATCATCTTCCTGATCGGGCGTCCGGGGTTCCCCGCTACTCCGTGACATCGGCGCGGATTCTGTGCTTAATCATCTTGTAGATTCTGGCGATGACTACCCAAGCGAATCCTGAGGTCGTGATAATTGGCGGAGGAATTGGCGGAAGCGCCCTGGCCGCCGTGCTCACTCAGGCCGGAATCGCGACCACGATCCTGGAGAAATCCACCGTCCACATCGATCGCGTGCGCGGCGAATGGATTGCGCCCTGGGGAGTCGCCGAAACGCAGCGGCTCCGGCTGTACGATTTGCTGAGGAAGGCCGGCGCCCATCATCTGAAGCGGCACGTCCCCTATGGCGACGATATCGATATCGCGAGCGCGCAACGCCAGACGCTCGATCTGACCGTCTTCGAGGGCATAGGCCTCCCGTCGCCGCTATGCATGCGCCATCCGGATATGTGCGACATCCTCAATGCCGAGGCGGCCGCTCGGGGCGCTGAGCTGATTCGAGCAGTAGCCGACGTTCAGGTCACTCCCGGAGCGCCGCCGGCGGTGCGATTTCGGGACGACGGCCGCGCGCGCGAGTTCACGCCTCGCCTCGTGATCGGCGCCGACGGGCGCAACTCGATCGTGCGGGGACAGGCAGGCATCCAGTACCATCGCGACCCGGCGCATCACCTGATGGCGGGGCTGCTGGTTGATCATACCGACGGATGGCCCGCGGATTTGCAAATCTCCGGCACCGAAGACAGCGTCAACTTTCTGGCGTTCCCGCAATCGCCGAGTCGGGTCCGGCTCTACATCTGCTATGGACTGGATGATCGCAGGCGGCTGGCGGGCACCGACAATCAGGCGCGCTTCCTCGACGCATTCAGGCTGAGTTGCGTGCCGGGCAGCGAATACCTCGCGCGCGGAACGCCCGCCGGTCCCTGCAATTCATACGGCAACGAGGACACCTGGACCGATACGCCGTACGCGCCCG
Source organism: Binataceae bacterium (SeqCode) (assembly GCA_050736695.1). Classification (GTDB taxonomy): domain Bacteria; phylum Desulfobacterota; class Binatia; order Binatales; family Binataceae; genus JBARDN01. The sequence goes on from JBOHWH010000115.1 coordinate 24,560, forward strand.
GCGTGGTGCTGATAGGCGACGCCGCCGGCCACAACGATCCGATTATCGGGCAGGGGCTTTCGATCACCTATCGCGACGTGCGGATCGTGCGCGACCTGATGCTCGAGAATCGCGATTGGGCGCCCGCGACGTTTCGTCCGTATGCGGAAGAGCGTTACGAGCGGATGCGGCGGCTGCGGCTGACCGCCTCGACTCTGTCGATCCTGAACGTCGAGTTCGGTCCGCATGCGTTGGAGCGGAGAATCAGAGTTCGCGAAGAGCGCGCGCGCAACCGCTTTCCCGATCTCGCACCCGCGGTATTCATCGGCCCGGAAATTCCTCCCGCGGAATTGTTCTCGGAAGATATACTCGATCGCCTGCGCGCGATGTGACTGCGTATTCGGAGAATCGAATGGCTATAGATATTGTTCAGTACAACGCCAGATGGCTACAGGCGTGGACCGACAAGGATGTCGGCGGATTGCTGACGTTCTACGCGTCCGATGTCATCTATAAGGACCCCCAGGTTCCCGCCGGTTTGCGCGGCCACGAGGCGCTGCGCACCTATTTGACCGGACTTTTCGCCGCAACGCCGGCGATGCGCTATGACCCGGACGAAACCTGGCCCACGCACAACGGATTTTGCGGCCGATGGATTTGCACTATCGACGGACCTGACGGAAAAGCCTACCTGCGCGGCTTCGATCTGGTGGTGCTCGACGGCGATCGGATCACGCTCAATGAAGTCTATACGCATACGCTCGCGGAAAAACCGGCCTCAGCATAGTTAGTAGTAGAATTGGACCCAAGATGACGACGCCGTCGCTGGAAACCGGTCTCGCGGAATTTATCCAGTCGAAAATGTCCGACGCTGGCCGGCTTCGCGTCGATCAGGTCGAACAGATTTCCGGCGGCGCCTCGCGCCAGACCTACCGCTTTCGCGTTTCCTACCTGGAAAACGGACAGGAGCGGGAACGGCGCCTGATCGTGCGGCGCGATCCCGCGGCCAGCCTGATCGACACCGATCGCAGAATCGAGTTCGCCGCCTACAAGGCATTCTTCAATACCTCCGTTCCGGTGCCGGAGGTTCTGTGGCTCGAAGACGATCCGCGCTATCTCGGTAGCCCGTTTTTTATCAGCGTCGAGATGACTGGCTTCCAGACCGCGCCGGCGCGGATGCTGCTGGAGCCGTATGCCGGGCATCATCAGAAAATCGCACTGCAAAAATGGTCGATCCTCGGCGAGATCGCAAAGCAAGATCCGGTGAAGCTCGGCCTCGCCGGCACGATGGAACCGGTCGCGCCAGGCGATTGCTGGAAACGCGAACTTGGCTATTGGGAAGGCGTGCTCGACTCCGACGAACTGATTCCGCAGCCTATAATGCGCGCCGCGATCAGATGGATGCGCCGAAACCCTCCGCCGCCCGCGCAGAAGGTGAGCGTCGTCCACGGCGACTACCGCACCGGCAATTTTCTCTACGACGAGGCGGGCCAGATCCACGGCATCCTCGATTGGGAAATGGCGCACCTCGGCGATCCGCTCGAAGACTTGGGCTGGTCCCTCAATCGGGTATGGTGCTGGGCGCAGGACGATCGCCGCGGCGGACTTATCCCGCGCCAGCAGGCGATCGCGATCTGGGAGACGGCAAGCGGCATGAAAGCCAACCCCGCGGCGTTGCATTGGTGGGAGCTATTCGCGTGCGTGAAGGGGCAAGGAATTTGGGTTTCGAGCGCGCACGCTTGGGAGACCGGTGCGAACAAGGATCCGATCCTGATTCTCAGCTCATGGGCGCTGATGAATAGCCAGGATCGCGCGGTGCTCGAGCTGATGGGGCATTTGCGATGAGACCGAACGTCGAAGCGGTTTGCAAAACGATGGCCGAGGACCTGATCGTCCGCGTCCTGCCCGCGATCGCCCCCGCCTATCATCAGGGGACAGTCGGGATGGTCGCGAGCCTGCTTTCGATTGTCGGCGAGGAATGGGATCGGGCTGCGAGCCGCCGAATCGACGAGAACGAAAGCATCCGCGAATTATTTCGCGGCGCCGCACCCCGCGTGAACGACGCGGGCCTGAAGCGCCGTTTACTTGCGCTCGCCGAAGCAAAAGACGACGACTTCCGAATCTCCGAGCTCGAGAAAAACAACTGCGCACTGCGCGCCGCGCTGATCGATCTCCACGCACACGTAGAGCCGCAGCCGGGCAACGACGCCCGCCAAATCGAAACCGCAATCTGGCGCGAACTCGCAAAATCCACCGAACGCCGCCGCCTGTCAACCGCGCAATTTTGATCGAAGCGGCGCCGCCTGAGCTTGCGCTCGGGGGGCTGCAACAGGTCTTTCAGCGGAATCGAACAGCGTGCGAACCGCCGCCTGAGTTGAACCGGCTCAGAAAAATAGACGGACTCCCCTACTGAAACTAGCAATTCGCCACACACGGGATGTGTCGATAAGGTCTGGTCGCGGTGTCGATCACCAGGGCCGCCGCCGGGAGATAGCCAGGGCTGCAATCAGGATGATCGACGCACGCGGTCTCGACGGCGTCCGGCTGCGTGATGTGGCGAGAGACACCCAAGCAACCACCGGCACAGTCACGCACTACTTCAGCAGCAAGGAAGAGGTCCTAGTGGCGGCTCTCAAAGAGATCGTCGAGGGCATTATCGAGGACGAGACCGCAGCCTTGGGTTCCCAGGCCATCAATTGCGTCGAAGACCTCGTGCGCGCCTCTCGGCGGCGGGTCTCGGTCTGCAGCTGAGCGATAGCACGCTGGGGAGTGCGAACCATTGGGTGTTCGATCGTTGGACCGAGGAATTCCTGACCAAGCGCTGCATCGGCTATGACCGGCGTGGCCGACTGAAATGGGTCGGACTCGACTACGACCCCATCATCGACTACGTGGTTGCGCAGCTCGAAGCGGCGGTTTCGCTCGGCCGAGCGATGGAACGCTATGCCGGACAGGACGCCCAACGGTGGCTGCATCGATAAGAGTCGTCCAACGGTCGAAGTGAGTACGAGGAAGGCCCGCATTAGCCCGCTCTTTCGTGTCGATGATCATGCCTATTTCACCTGCTCGCCCCGAGGCGTTCATCGTCGCTGCGAAGATCAACACGGCAAGTTGCCCCCGTTGTCGGAGGTCAAGGAAAAACCCGATAATCGGCGCGTCGGACAACGGCCGGTTTGATCAGTCCGCGAGGGTTCGATAGCCTTTATTTCATGGCGCGCGCATTCGATATCGAAGCTCTCGACGCGACGTTCGGCGCCGTCGTGACCGGTGTCAAGCTTGCCGCACTCGACGACGCGACGTCGCGCGATCTGCACGATGCGTGGCTCAAGTACGCGCTCCTCATCTTTCCCGGGCAGCATCTCAGCCGCGACGAACAGATCGCCTTTGCCAAACGATTCGGACCGCTCGAGTTCGAGCGCGCGCCAATCAGCAACCTGAAAGCCGACGGCACGCTTATCGTCGATCAGGACAGCGACGTCATAAAGGTGCTCAAGGGCAACATGGGATGGCATTGCGACAGCACCTACATGCCGGTCCAGGCTAAAGGCGCGGTGTTCTGCGCCGAGATAGTGCCGAGCGCGGGTGGCGACACCGGATGGGCCGATATGCGGGCCGCTTACGACGCGCTGGATGACAACCTTCGCGCAAAGGTGGAGCGTCTGGCCGCGTATCATTCGCTCCGCTATAGCCAGGCAAAGCTCGGCCATCAGCCGCGTCCCCAGAAAGATGGCAGCGACTACAGCGGCTACGGCTTCCACGACGGCCCGGTGCCACTGCGCCCAATCGTGAAGATTCATCCCGAGACCGGCAGAAAGTCGCTGGTGATCGGCCGCCACGCCCACAATATCCCCACGATGGACGAATCCGAGTCCGAGCGCTTCCTGCAGGAGCTGGTGGATTTCGCCTGCCGCCCTCCGCGCATCTATCATCACAAATGGACCGCCGGCGACGCGGTGATTTGGGACAACCGCTGCCTACTCCATCAAGCCACGCCTTGGGATATGACCAAACCCCGAGTGATGTGGCACAGCCGCATAGCCGGCGACCCCGCCACAGAATCCGCCCTCCCCTGACGCTGCGCCCCCAAATGGTTTTTGGTGCCCCGTGCGGGATTCGAACCCACGGCCCCAGGATTAGGAATCCTGTGCTCTATCCATCTGAGCTAACGGGGCTTCGCGCGTTCTCCAACGATTATCCGACGCGCGCCGGCCGGGCAACGATCGCGGCTCGCGAGTATCAGACCTTCGCGCCAGTAAAAGTTCGCTCGAACTATTCCGCTACCTCGATCATTATTTTCACCGCGGCTGTGTCTTTCTCCACAGCTTCGTGTGCCGCTTGTGCGCTGTCCAGAGTGAAATGGCGAGGGTCAACCATTGGCCGAAGTTCGCCCGTTTCCGCCATCAGAGCTGCGTTGCGAAGGATGTCGCCATGATGCGAACGTCCCTCGCCGATTGTATCGGCAGGAGCACGAACACACCCGAGAAAGTTGCGCCGCGATTTTGGTTCAACGGCCGGGTATCGCCTTCGCGATGCATCGGCTACAGATCAGGCGAGCGCGTGCGGGCCGAAGCTATCGGACGGCCGCGGCGCGAGGCTCGCGATGCGTATCGCTTTAGGTAATGGTTCGCTCGCTGCTTATCCGCCCGGCGGCGGACATTGGTCGTGGTTCCTGCAGTACCCGCTCGGACTGCGCGCGATCGGGCATCAGGTGTTCTGGCTTGAGCTTCTGAAGTCGAGCGGCGATCGCACGCGCGACCGCGCGCTCATCGACGATTTCTTTACGCGCATCCGCGCCTACGATCTCGCTGATTCCTGCGCGCTGCTGCTGCTCGAAGATCCCGTCGTCGAGGATCTCGATCGCGCCGAGCCGTTCGGGATGTCGCGCGCGGAAATCTCGCGCCGGATCGCCGGCGCCGATTTGCTCTGGAGCCTTAGCTGCGCGATTCGAGAGCCTCTGCTTTCGCGCTTTCGCCGCCGTGTGCTGATCGATACCGACCCCGGGCATCTGCAAGTCTCGGCTCTGAGCTGGGACCTCGGGATAAATCGCCACGATGCGTTCCTGACCGTCGGCGCGAAAATTCACGATCCCGATTGCGAGGTGCCAACGCTCGGATTGCACTGGCGCCCTTTCCTTCCTTTCGTTTATCTACCGCTCTGGGAGCGAACGCCCGCGCCGCCCGCCAGCGCGCCGATCACCTCGATCACGCAGTGGACCTGGGAGGAGCTGCCGTTGGCCGATCGGATGCTCAGCGCGTCCAAGCGCGCCGCATACTTGCGCTACGCGGAACTGCCGCGGCTGTCTGGACGCGCCTTCGAGCTGGCGGCAAATATCGGTGACCGCGATCCGGCTG
>JBOHWH010000116.1:0-83434 GCA_050736695.1 Binataceae bacterium (SeqCode)
GATGAAGGTCGATCTCGCTCCCGCGCGCGTGCGCGGCTTCCGATTCGCGGGTGTCAGCGCCGGGCTCAAAACCCAAGCCGGCGCAAAAGACCTGGGCCTGATCGCGGCCGAGCGTCCGTGCCCCGCCGCCGCCGTCTTCAGCGCCAACAAGGTCAAGGCGGCGCCCGTCTATGCGACGATCGACAGAATTCGCGCCGGGCAACTTCAGGCGATCGTTGCCAACTCGGGATGCGCCAATAGCTTCACCGGCAAGCCTGGGCTGCGACTAGCCGAGGATTCCTGCGCTGTCGTCGCGCGCGCACTCGGATGCTCTCCGAAGATGGTGGCGCCCTCCTCGACCGGCGTGATCGGCCATCTCTTTGACCTGGCCAAATTCAGCGCGGGCGTACGCCAGGCCGCGGGCGCGCTCACAGAAGACGGGCTTCTGGATTTCGCGCATGCGATCATGACCACCGACACGCGCCCCAAGACTGCCTCAACCAAGCTGCGCATCGGCGGCGCAAACGTCACGATTGCGGGAGCGGTCAAAGGCGTAGGGATGATCTCGCCGCATATGGCGACGATGCTCGGCTACATCATGACCGACGCCGCCGCCAGTGCCGCGGAGCTTCGGACCGCGCTCAAGCTCGCACTGCCGACGAGCTTCAATGCGATCACCGTCGATGGCGACATGTCCACCAACGACACGGTGATCGTAATGGCAAGCGGTGCGGCGGGTAATCGCGCGATGCGCGGGCGCGATCGCGACGCCTTCAATAATGCGATTGCGGCGGTTTCCGCTGCGCTCGCGCGCGAGCTGGTGCATGACGGCGAGGGTGCGACCAAGCTGGTGACGGTCGAGGTTCGCGGCGCGCGCACCGCCGCCGACGCGGAGCGATGCGCCCGGCAGATCGCCAACTCACCGCTGGTCAAGACCGCGTTCTTCGGCTGCGATCCGAACGTCGGACGAATCCTGATGGCGGCGGGATCGTCTGGCGCGGCGCTCGAATCGGACAAGCTGGCGTTGTCGATTGGCGGGGTCAAAGTCGCCGCGCGCGGCGCACTACTCATCGCGGCGCTCGGCGCGGCGCAGGAAAAGATGCGCGAGCGGGAATTCAGCGTGACACTCGATCTGCGGATTGGCTCCGCTCGCGCGACGATTCTCACCTGCGATCTCAGCTATGACTACGTGCGGATCAACGCCGAGTACACGACCTGATGCGGTTGCGCGCCGCGCCGCGCGCTCCGTAAGATCGCGCATCGTTTCGCGGAGGTGACTCTATCGTGGCACTTGTCAAAGTCGCATCGCGCGCCGAACTTCCCGCCGGCTCCACAAAGCTGGTCGAGGCTGGCGGCAAACAGATCGCGCTGTTCAACGCGGGCGGAGCGTTCTATGCGATCGACAACACCTGCAAGCATCGCGGCGGCCCTCTCGCCGAGGGCGAGTTGGACGGCACGACAGTCACCTGTCCGTGGCACGCATGGGAATACAACGTGACGACGGGCGAAAACCTGGACGATCCCAACGTCAAGCTCGGATGCTATCCGGTGAAGCTCGACGGCGACGATATTCTGATCGACGCCTGATGCGAGGCGGGCCGCCCGCCGAAGCATCGCATCAGAGATTCTGCAAGGCCGCCCTCACCCGCGCGTCATGGCGATTGCAAAAAAGAGCCATCGCCACGCCGCTTGCCCTCTCCCGGTGGGCGAGGGGCAGTCAAAGGGTGCGGACACGCGGAGATACCCTCTCCCGCCGGGAGAGGGCGGCGTGGCGCGATGGTTGCGATTTTTTTCGCAAGCATCGTGACACGCGGGTGAGGGTGCTTACTCCACCATATTGGTGAGGACGATCTTCCTAACGCGCGGCGAACAGGCGGCCTGCGCCGTAGGCTACCGCGGCCGCTGCTATTCCGGTTAGCATGCTTTCGAGGCCGCTGCGCCACCATGAGCGGCTGGTTATGATCGTTTTGGCGGCGCCTACAATGAACAGCACGATCACAGTCGCGCCGGCCGATGCCGCCACACCACCGTGCGCGGGTGCTACGAACAGATACGGAACCACGGGGACCGCCGCGCCGAACAGGTACGACAGCCCCACCGTCAGCGCAGAGCGCAGCGGCGGATCGAACGACTCGACCGCGAAGCCCAGCTCTTCGCGCATCATCACGTTCGACCATCTTTCCGGATCGCCGGTGATATGCGCGACAATTTTTTCCAGCAGCTCGCCCGAGAATCCCTTGGCGCGGTAGATGGCGCCGATCTCCTCGCGCTCGCGCTCGGGCCATCGGCGGATTTCTTCGCGCTCGCGCTCGATCTCGCTTTCGTAAAATTCGATCTGCGAACGCGCCGAGATAAACGCCGCCAGTCCCATCGAGACCGACCCGCCGAGCATCTCGGCCAGCCCCGCCATCGCGACAATCCCCGCGATCGAAAACGCGCCCGCCACGCCCGAAGTCACGGCGAACGACGCCACCAGCCCGTCGTTGAGCCCGAGCATCAGGTCGCGCACCCAGCTTCCGCCGGCAGCATGTACCTGCTCGGTGTGATGATCGTATTCGCGTCTGCGGATTCCGAATGCCATTGAAAATTCTCTACCGACACGCCGATCGCGGTAGAGCGCGCGTGTCGGCACTTATACTCGGCGATTTGCGCCGCGCCCGGCTGCGCGACCGGCTACGATCGATTCGCGCGCGCGCGGCAAGCACCTCGCTTACTATTTTACGCGCCTCGCCGCGCTCGGGCCGTGCGCCAAGGTAATCATACAGAAACGCCAGACGCGCGGCGCGGCACAAAAAGCGGCCGATACTGCGATCGAGATGAACCAGATTGCGGATGCGGCGTTCGCGCGGAACTTCCCGCTCGCGGCGCGCACGGCGGACATCTTCCAGGTCGATAAACCATACGCAAAAGCCGCCCGCGCCGTCGTCGGACACCATCACATTGGTTTCCTGCAAATCGCGCGTGTAGATGCCGGCGTCGTGCATCCGCTTTAGCTCGCGCGCGACTGTGGCGAGGATTCGCCGGCGCCGGCGCGCATCGCGTCCCTTGATTCCGCCGGAGCCAAGCGCGAATCGCGACAAACTGTCCGCGCCGATCAGCGCCTCGCAGATCAGATACGACGCGCGCACCGCTCCGGCGCTTAGCTGATCCATCGCGGCCAGCGGAGCAGGATGCGCGATTCCCGCCGAGGCGAGAATTTCCGCTCCCGCGATTGCGCGTGCCGCGCGCGAGCCCGCTGCGCGCGCTGCGAGCCCTTTCGGCCACGATCGCTCGCGCGTGCGTTTGACGAAAATCGGCGGCTGGCCGGCCAGTTCGAGCACTCCGGCCAGCGTGCGTCCTTCAGCTTTCAGCGCGCGAAACCCCGCCTCCGCCATCAGTTTATCGGCGCGTTCGATGAGGCTTCGCCAAGCCGGCGTTCGCGCATAGAGGATATGCGTTCGCATCCGAACCCGAGCCTAACCCTTCCGCGCCGGCGGCGCGATTGCCGTGGCTTCCGACAAGTAACCTAATCCGAACAACCCACAGGTTTCACAGATTGCACAGATTCTTTGTTCAGAGGGGCGGGCCTGCCCGCGATTCGCCCTTGCCAGTGCCGTCTTACAGCTCCCCGCGGAGCCCACGATGACGATGCGCCTCATAGCCTTCGGTGCGCCGTTTCGCCTCCCGCAGCCGCTGCGACGATTCTTCGACCGCCATTTGGGACGCTACCTACAATTTAGGTTCGACGATTAACTGGCCGCCGACGTGAGCCGCGTGCAGTTGGCACAGATATGGAAATGTCCCCGCGCGGGTGGCGACAAATGATACCGTCTTTGGTTCGCCGCGCTTGATGACCTCGGTGACGTTGTAAGCGGGAATCGAAAATCCGTGCCGGTCTTCCGCGCCGGGAATGTCGTTCTTCAGCGTGAGTACGACCTTATCGTCCTGATGAACGATGATCGTGCTCGGGAGCCAGAATTTCGTGGTCCCGATCTGCACCGCGACGATCGTGAACTTCTGCACGCCCGGCTGCGGCGCGTCGGTCGCGAGCGGCGGCGCCTTCGCACTCTCTTGGGCGAGACTGCGCGGCGCGGCGCCGACGAACGCGATCGCGAGTGCGAGCAGTGCTATGAGGTTCCGGCTTCTCGAATTCATTGCATCACCCGTTGAACTTGTGCGCGAGCTTTTTCCATTCGGCGTCATCGATTCCCGCCTGATACGGAATATAAAACGCGACCCGATCGAGCAGGCCGTCGTAACGCTCCATCACCTTCTGCGCGATATCGTCGAACGTGCCCGTCACCGCGTAGGTCTCGAGCATCTCGTCGGTGATCTCGCTCGCCATCGCGCGCCAATCGCCCTTCGCCGCCTTCTCGTTGAGCCGCGCCGACACGTCGCCCCATCCGTGCATGTCGAGCACGACCTTGTAGGTGCGCGTCGATGCGTAAAAAGAAATTTGCTGGCGCACGCCCGCCCTGGCCCGTTCGATCTCCTCGCGGTTGCGTCCAACGATCACGAACGCGGTGGTCGCGATCGTAAAATCCTTGCGCGCGCGGCCGGCCTTCTGAAGGCCGCGCTCGACGTTCGGCAGCACATACTCCCGCAGATATTTCGGCGAGTTGAACGGATGCGCATGCAGGCCTTCACAGGTTTCGCCGGCCAGGCGCAGGATGTGCTCGTTGACGCCCGCGATCCAGATCGGGATGTTCGGATGCGCCTGTTTGGCTGGAGTGAAGAACGGCGTCATCAGGGAAAAATTGTAGTACTTGCCGGCGAAGCTCAGCTTCGCGCCGCCTTCCGCCCAGCATTTGAAGATCGCGCGCAGCGACCCGATATATTCGCGCAGCCTTGGCACCGGAGGCTCCCATTTGACGCTGTAGCGGCGCTCGTTGTGGCCTTTCACTTGCGTGCCGAGGCCAAGGATGAAGCGGCCGTCAGACAACGCCGCCAAGTCCCATGCCGTATGCGCCGTTACCATCGGACTGCGCGGAAACGCGATCGCCACCGCGGTGCCGATTTTCACTTTCTTCGTGTGTTCCGCGGCGAGTGCCGCGGGCAGGAACGGATCGCCGCCCGCCTCCGCAGTCCAGAGCGCATCGAAGCCAGCCTCTTCGGCGGCTTTGGCGGCGGCGGGGACATCCTTGAGATTGCGGGCGATGAGTCCGGTGTCGAGTTTCATAGCGGCGATTCTCCGGCGCGAAAATTTCCCTGAAGCTGTGACGCGCGCCGATCGTAACATCGCGCACCGAGGACTGGAAAGGCTTTTGCGGTCTATCGCGCGGAGGTTCGTGAGCGTGCGACCGCGAGGCCGCGCGCCGGAAAGTCGGTGAAGATACCCGCCACCCCAAGGTCAAGCAGCGCGCTCATTTCGGCGGGATCGTTCACCGTCCAAACTTGAACCTCAACCCCTAACCCGCGGGCGAACGCGATGATCTCAGGCGTGGCGAGGTTCCATCCCTGATACTCGGGCGGGATCTGCAAGGCGTCGGCGCGCGGTGTATAGCCGGTCTTTTTCGCCGCCATCGCCTGCATAAACTCCGCTACTTCCCCGTACGGGAAAGCCGTAGGCACTCCCGGCGCGAGCGCGCGGATCTCGTCGATCGGCTGCTGATTGTCGCTCGCGATCAGCACACGCCGGCGCATCCCGGCTCGATCGATGACTTTGAGCAGTGCGGGAACCACGCTCGGCTGGGTCTGTTTGGGATCGATATTGAATCGGATGTTCGGGAACGCGCCAAAAACGTCGGCGAGACGGGGAATTCTTACCCCGCGACCGCGAAATGGATGTGTGGTGCCGCCGTCGGTCGAGAATGTGTAGCCCGCATCGGCCGATTGCACTTCGGCACAGGTCATTTCCGCGATCGCGCCCGCTCGACCGCTAACTCGCGGCAGATCCGCATCGTGAGAGACAACGATCTCGCCGTCGCGAGTCATATGCACGTCCATCTCAAAGTATTCGGTGCCCAGACGCGCCGCCGCCTCGAACGAAGCCATCGTGTTCTCTGGAAATTCGCCGCTGTTGCCGCGATGCGCGAATATTCGCGGCGGCGGCAAACTGAAGAATTCGCTGTCGAGGCTGGACCGCATCGCGGGAGTGCCTCTTCGGAGATTCAGTAGGTGAGGAAGGCGCGCGAGCTACATCGCGCCGTCGCTGGCGACTATGCGTGATATGCCCGATCTGGACGATCGGCTCGAATAGCGCCGGCCGCGCCGGCGCGAAGCTTTGTGGTCGGGATGGTCCAGCGTTACGTGATACATGTCGCCGAACGGAGAGATGGCGGGCTTGCGCGCATCCGCAGTGACGAAATGGCTGCCGAGGTCCGGCAGCTTCGCCAGCGCCGACTCGTAACGCACCTTCATGTCATCGAACAGCGCGATCATCCGCGGCGAGACCTGATGATGCACCCCCAGCTTCTCGGTCAGCGGATTGACGTAGACCCCCTGCTTTTCGAGCGCGAAGTGCAGATGCGGCCCAGTGGAAAGACCTGTCGAGCCGACCCATCCTATAACCTGTCCCATATGCACGTACGAGCCCTGATGCACGTCGGGGCTGATGCGCTGCATGTGTCCATAGATGCTGGTCATGCCGTGTTCGTGCTGGATTCTGACGCTATTGCCGAGTTCCCCGGCCCATCCCGCCTGCTCGATGCGACCGTCGGCAACAGCCTTGACGGGAGTGCCATAGTTCGCCGCCAAATCGACCCCGACATGAGGCCGGTAGATGTGCAGCAGCGGATGGTAGCGATGGAACGAGAACCCTGACGATATGTACTTGAAATTCAGCGGGAAACGCAGGAACTGGGGACCGAGCGCGCGTCCTTGCTCATCATAAAGATGCGACCGGCCCTGTTCGTCGCGGAAGGAGTAGGCCTGCAGGGTGCGATTGCCGAAACTGATCTGCGCCGCCTCGATCCCGTCGGCGAGATGATAGGTCCCGTCGCGGCTGACCTTCTCCCGGTAGATCAGCTTGACCGCCGATCCGCTTCGGAGCTTATCGAGATCGTGGCGGTCGGCGAAGGCGTCTTCCAGCGACTCGACTATTGGGCCCGGAACACCGCGCTTTTCGGCGGTCACCTTGAAGTTATCCTTAACCGCAAAAGCCATCCGAATGGGCTTCAGGTAGTATTCGATCTGAGCAGCGTGAGCCTTTAGGACCATGTTGCCCAAGCTCGCCACAGTAACCGAGGTCTTCAGGTCGATGTCGTATTTGAACCCGCGCAGATCGCCGGTTTCGGGGTCTTTGTAGAGCGTGAGCGGATGATCCTTGTAGAAATACCGGGTGGCGGCTGCCTGCTGAAAAATCCCGGCCCATCGATGGGCTTCGTCCCGGTCCACGCCCGCATCCTCGAGGTATCCGGCCACTGTGGCGGAGCGGTCAAGGGTGGTGCTGATCGTAATCGCGGTAGCTGCCGGACGGGCGGTCTCAGCCTGGACAGCGGCGTCACCTGACTCGTGTCCGGCGACAATCGCCTCAAGAGTGGTGGGAGATTGAGCTGATTCGCCCCGGAAAAAAAGGTGCAGGGCGGCGATCGTTACGAGCACCCCCACCAACAAGGCGGTTAGCGCACGTGAAATTCCATCCACAGTTCTCCCCCGAGAACGCATCGCGGGTCAAATTAAGGTATTCGGTCAGTGAATGCAACCCATACGCGTTATTTATTGTCGCAGCGGTCAGGCATAATGGCGGTCAGCGTGACGCAATGGTAACGTACGGAACATTACTTGATGACTATTGTTGCAGTTGATTTCGGAAGAAAGCGCATCGGATTCGCGATCAGCGACCCCTCCGGGACCTCCGCCTATCCATTAGGCACCGTCGCGCGACGCTCGATAGCTCTCGATCTGGCCGAGATCCAGCGCCTTCTCGCTGACCGTCAGGTCGCCAGAATCGTCGTTGGATTGCCGCTCAGCATGGACGGAAGTGAGGGACCGATTGCCCGCTCGGCCCGAGCGTTCGCCGCACGGCTGGGAGCGCATCTGCAACTGCCGGTCGATTTCCACGACGAGCGGCTGTCGAGCTTCGAGGCGGGCGAGCGGATGATGAAGTCACAGGCTGGCGCAAAGCGCCGGAAGGCGAACCTCGATTCGATTGCCGCAAGCATAATCCTCGAGGGTTGGATCGAGGCTCACCCGCATGCGCCAGGAACCGAAGAAGACTAGAGCGCGCGACCGGCGCTCAATGTTTTCCGCAGCGTGACGACCCGCCACACTCCATGATAAAGGCATCGCGTCAATGCCGGCCTTACGGAAATTGCTCGCGCTTATCATTTTCGTCGCGATCGTGGGGGCAGCCGCGTTGGCGGTCTGGTTCTACTGGCTCGAACCAACGCAGGCATTCGTTCCGCCGCGGATGGTGACGATCGAGCCGGGGCAGTCGTTTCGCGCAGTCGCCCGCGCGCTGGCAGACGCGGGAATCGTGCGCAGCGGAGCCGCGATGCTGCTATACGGCGAGATGACTGGGGACGCGCGCCAAATCAAGCCGGGCGACTACGCCTTTCGCGGCGGTGAGCGTATCCCGGAGGTGGTGCATCATCTGGTCGCGGGCGATTTTGTGGTGGTGACGATCGTGATTCCCGAAGGCCTGACGGTCCATCAGATCGCGGAGCGGTTATCGGCCGCGGGACTGGTTTGTCAGACGGAATTTGAAGACGCCGCTCTGCGCGGCACGATTGTTCGCGCGCTCGGACTGATGCCACTGGGTGCCGAGGGCTATCTCTTTCCCGCAACCTACAAGTTCTCGCCGCGAGTCACGATTGACGGAATACTGACCGCGATGCTGACGCGGTTCTATCGGGTGCTGACGCCCGCGGTCCAGGAGCGGATGTTCGATCTCGGTCTGACGGCGCGGTCCACGGTCACGATGGCTTCGATTATCGAAAAGGAAGCCAAAGTGCCGGGCGAGCGCAGGCTGATCGGAAGCGTGTTTTATAACCGTCTGCGGATCGGGATGCCGCTTCAATCCGATCCAACCGCTGAGTATAGTCTCGATGGAGCCGGTTCGGCCGCAACTGCCGTGCGAACCCCAAGCGCATTCAACACCTATGAACGCGGGGGACTTCCGCCGGGACCGATCGCCAATCCGGGACTTAGTTCAATCGAGGCCGCGCTGTATCCTGCACATTCCGACTATCTTTATTTCGTGGCGCGCGACGACGGAACGCACGTGTTTTCCAAATCTTTCGATGAGCACAAACGCGCAATCGCGGCTATCAAACGGACGGCCGAACACGTGCCTGCGCATCCGATCCCGCACGTCGAACATCGCACGAATTAGGTTATACTAGGGGATCGTGCCAAACCCGGTAGAGATTCTCGGCCGCGCGCGCAACCGTATCGCCCAAGTCGCGGCGATTCGGGCGGGCGTGTATGCGATCGCACCCGCACTCGTTGCGATCGCGCTCGCGCTCGGACTGGGTCCGATCGGCCGCGTCACGTGGACGCGATGGGGTTATCTGCTTTCGCCCGAGCGTGCGGCGATCCTGCGCGAGGTCCTGTATCTGATCGCCGCGGGCGCCCTGCTCGCAGGCGCTGCCCTCGCGCTGCGCGCATACCGCCGCGCGCTCGATTTCGTTGGCGCTGCGGAGCAGGTCGATTTCGCGGTGAGCGCGCGTCAGGAGATTCTGACCTTTGCCACACTGGCCGATCCAGCTCTGAGCGATGACGCAAAAACCGCTCGCAGTCCGCTATTTCCGATGCTCTGGCGCCGCGCGATCGGACTGCTCGAGCGCTTCGATTCCACCAAGGCGTTTCCTCTCTCCCTGGGCTGGCCGCTGGCGCGCTCCACGATGCTCGCGGCGGCGTTGGCTGCTGTGACGCTGATCGCCGCGATGGGTCTGGTGCGTCCGCCCACGCGGGAGCAGGCGATGGCGGCGCGGCTGCGCGAAATTGCTCGTGAGATCGAAGCCAGCTCCACCGATCCCACCGACCGCGCAATCGCGGGTCAGGCGAGCGAGGCTGCCGACGCGCTCGAAAATCCGAATCTGCCGCCCGAGCGGAAGATCAAAAAACTCGACGACGTGATGCGCCAGCTCGAGCAGGAAAAGAAGGGCGCCGGCGGCAATCAAAAAGGCACTGGCGCCGGCGGCGGCTCTAAAGCAGCCAAGGGACAAAGCACCGGTCAGGGCCAAGGTGGCGATCAGGGTAAAGGCAACGGACCGGGCGGCAAAGATAAATCTAATCAGCCCGGAGCCGGCGCGGGCCAAAGTCAGCAGGGAAAAAACAACGGCTCCAACAGCAAAGAAGGCCAGCAGGGGAAAGACAGTTCCGTCGAGCTGCAAAACGAGCTGGCCAACGCTAAGGCGCAAGTCGAAACCGACTCTTCCAAAAGCCAAAAGCCCGACGACAAAAAGCCGGGCGACAAGAGCAAGGCGGGTGACGCGCCCAAGCAGGGCGGCAATCCCGGCCAAAAAGGCGCAGCTACCAAACCCGATGCGATCCGGGCCGGCAATGTTCAAAAGCCTGGCGCTCCCGGCCGGCAGAACGTTCCGCCATCGGGCGGCTCCGAGCCTTCAGGCAAGGACATGGGTTCGAACCTGGGCGACACGCATCTGGGCGACACCCCTTCCGCGGCGAATTATCAGCGCTATCTTAAACCGGGAGAAAAAGGCGCAACGCTCGATATCCATGACGCGCGCTATGTGATGTTCCGGCTGCCGAATTCGGCGACGGTCGGAGCGGGCGGCAAGACCGTAATCGACGCGAATCATCCGACCGCTACCACGGCGTACGTAAACGCGCCGCTCAAGGAAACGCGCGACGAAGCCGCGCCCGACGAGCGTCAACTCGTGCCGCCGCGCTATCGGGATCTGATTCATTAAGAAAATCGCGGACGCGAATTTAATAAAAGGACAAATCCAAGGAGAACTGATGGGAGCGGCACCGCAAGCATCACCCGACCAGCGTGTAGCGGAATTTCGCAAGGTCTTTTCACGCGCCGAGCAGGAAGTCGGCCGCGTTATCGTCGGCCATCAGGATGTAATCCGCAAGCTGTTGACCGCGCTCTTCTCGGGCGGCCACATCCTGATCGAAGGCGTCCCGGGACTCGGCAAAACGCTGATGTGCAAAACCGCGGCGGACACTCTCGGACTGAGTTTCAAGCGAATCCAGTTCACCCCGGACTTGATGCCGTCGGACATTATCGGCACCCAGCTGCTGACCGAATCCGACGGGCGCCGCGAGTTCCAGTTCAAGCCCGGTCCGATCTTCGCCCACGTCGTGCTTGGCGACGAGATCAATCGCGCGACACCCAAGACTCAGTCCGCCGTGCTCGAAGCGATGGAAGAACATCAGGTTACGGTCTTCGGAACCACCTACCGGCTCGACCCGCCGTATCTGGTGCTCGCGACGCAAAACCCGATCGAACTCGAAGGAACCTATCCGCTGCCGGAAGCGCAGATGGACCGGTTCCTGTTCAAAGTCGTGATGGGTTCGCCCAAACCCGATGAGTTGCGCGAAATCTTAAACCGCACCACCGGCACACGCGCGCATCAGACGGAGGCAATCTTCGAACCCGCAGCGGCGGCGCAGGAGATCGAGACGCTCAAGGGGCTGGTGCGCGAGGTGATGGTCGCCGAGCCGCTCGAGCGATACATAATCGCGATGATCGGCGCATGCACCCCGGGCGGTCCCGGCGCGATTCCAGAGGTCTCGCAATATCTGCGCTTCGGACCGAGCCCGCGCGGTGCGCAGGCGATCATCCTGAGCGCAAAGGTCAATGCACTTTTGGCCGGACGCGTGAGCGTCAGCTACGAAGATATCGACGACGCCGTGGTTCCGTGTTTGCGCCATCGCTTGCTGCGTAACTTCCAGGCCGAGGCCGAAAACGTCAGCACCGAGTCGATTCTCGAGCAGGTGCAGAAGCGCCTGAAGCGTCCACGCGCCTAGCAGGCGCGTAGTCCCGAAGAGCTGCGAAGAGCTGCGATGTTCGATCTGCCCGACGAGTTCACGCCGCAATTTCTTGCGCGTCTGGAGGAATTGCGTGTCCGCACGCGCCGCCAATACGCCGGGCTCGGCAGGGGCTCGCATCTTTCGCCCAAACGCGGATCCTCGCTCGAATTCAACGACTATCGCCATTACTCGCCCGGCGACGATTTTCGCTACATCGATTGGGGCCTCTACGGCCGCACCGACAAGCTCTACATCAAGCTGTTCAAGGAAGAAGAGGATCTGCTGACCTATGTCTTCCTGGACGCGAGCGCCTCGATGGCTTATCCGGCCGCCGACCGCAAATTCGATCGCGCGGTCGCAACCGCGCTGGCGATCGCTTACGTCGCGCTGTCGTCCGGCGATCGAGTGATGGTCCGGGTGCTGGCGGGCGCGGGCGGGAAGATCGAGCCGGTGTTCCTCTACGGACGGCATCGGATAATCGACCTCGCGCGCAAGCTGCGTGCGATCAAGCCGGGCGGCGAGTACGATTTCGCGCCGGCGCTGGCGCAGGAGATGCGCTCGATCCGGCGCGCCGGCAAAGTTTTCATCATCTCCGACTTCCTGATGCTGCTGAATTCCGTCACGCGCGGACTCGGCCTGTTCACCGCCGCCACGATGGACGTCACGGCGGTGCAGATTCTCGGCGGCCGCGAGATTCACGGCCAGGGGCTCGAAGGCGATGTCGAAGTAGTCGATTCCGAAACCGGGGAGCATCTGCGCGTCGCAATAGGCGCGCACGAACGTAAGCAATACCAGCAAACCATGGAGCGCCTGACGCGGGAGATTAAGCAGTTCTGCCTGAAGCGCGGGCTGCATAACGCGCTGCATACCACGGACCAGGATTTCCAGGGATTTTTCGTGCGCGCGGTCGCCGACCTCGGCCTGGCGCATTGAGTTGAAATCGATGGGTCTGCTTTACCCCGGCGCTTTGGTTTTTTTCGCGATCGTACCCGCGCTGGTGCTCGCCTATCTGGCCCGCGAACGTCCGGCCCGCGTGATCGTGTCGAGCGTGCTGGCGTTTCGCGCGCTGCGCGGCTTTCGCAACGAACGTTACGGCGGCAAACCGCGCTTCGATTGGATGTTCCTTATCGAGCTTCTGCTTCTGTGCCTTGCGGTGCTCGCGATGGCGGGACCGTTCGTCGTCCGCAAGAGCAATCCGATCGCGGTGATGATCGACAACTCGGCCGCGATGCAGGTGAAGCTGCCGTCGGGCGCGCTGCGTATCGACGATGCGCTCAAGAAGGCCGGCGCGATGCTTTCGAGCGAAGACGGCGGCGGCAAAGTCTCGGTGTTCGTCACTGCGCCGGCGCCCTACCGGATCGCGCCGCCGTTTGATTCGGTCGTGGAGGCGCGCCACGCGATTTCAGAAATTCGTCCAATCGACGCTCCGGACGATTCCGCCGCGATCACCGCGTCGCTCACGGACCTGGCGTCGGGCAGCCGCTTCAAAAAGGTAATTTTCGCGAGCTTCCGCGCGGTCGCGGCTCCAGTTCCGGCGGCGATCCATACAATCCTGACCGGCGATCCCGCGCCAAATCTGGCGCTCAGCTCGTTCACTTTGCGGCGCGAGGTGTTCGGGGCCGATACTCTGCACGCGCGAATCAACGTCTCGAATTTCAGCCCCAATCCATCCGATATCACCGTCACGCTGACCGGCGACGGCCGCCATCTTGCCACTGCGCACGAGACTTTAGCCGCGGGCGAAACCGGAGCGCTCGAATTTCCCTCGCTCGCGCCCGCCCAGGTTTACCGCGCCGAGCTTGCGCCCGCCGACGCGTTCGCACTCGACAACGTCGCCTACGCGACCAGCGGCGCGGTTCGCGCCGTATCGATTTTATTCGTCACGCCGGCGCCTGCCGATGCCGCCGGACTCAGCGCGATTCCGGGCGCGGCGGTCAAGGTCGTCGCGCCGGACAAATTCGATCCCGGCGATCTGGCCAAGGCCGACGTCGCGATCTTCGAGTACTCCACGCCCAAGCAAATCCCGCCGGTAAATACCCTGATGGTGATGCCGCCACCGGATCCGGCATTCGGATTCGCGGTCGCACCGGCGACGAATATTCAGATCGCGCAGTGGCACGACACCGACGCGCTCACCGACTCGGTGAACTTCAGGATGCTGAATCTTCGCAACGGCGAATTCTTCGGGCAGCATCCGTGGATGTCGGCAGTCGTCAGCGGACAGGGTGGCGGTCTGATCCTGCGCGGCGAGCGCAACGGCCATCGCTTCATCGCGACCGGCTTCAATCCGTTCCCGTACCTCGGACGGAAAAACCTGCCGATGTCCGTGCTGACGCTCAACCTGCTGAGCTACCTTGCCGGGCTCGGCGCGAACGCGGGCAGTTACCAGACCGGGCAGCCGTGGCTGGTGCCGGCCGGAGTCGCGGACGTGGTACTCCCGTCGGGAAAAAAAATAAAGGCGACGCCCGGCACGCTGTTCACCGACGTCGAGATGCAGGGAATCTACCAACTCTCCGGAGCGGGAACGGCGCCGGTGCCGCGCGCGGTTAACCTGGACGATCTTGCGGTGTCGGATCTGGAAAATGTGCCGGCGCTCAGGCTCGAGACTCCGGCCTCCGCCCCGCCGTCGAGCATATCGTTCCTTGAGAAATCGTCGCTCAGCCCGTGGCTGCTGCTCGTGATTATCGTGCTCGGCGCACTCGAAGCGATTATCGTCTACCGCCGGCGGCACAGCGCGATGGCGCAGGCGTAGGCGATTGAATCCGCTTAAGTCTATCGCCGAAATAACGCTGGCGCGGCCCGACGCGCTCTATCTGCTGGCGCTGCCGGCAATAGTGCTGGTGTGGTCGTTCATCAATGCGCGCGAATGGAAACAAATCTGGGCGCCGATCATGCGCGCACTCGCGCTTGCGCTGTTTATCTTCGCGCTGTCCAATCCGGAAAAAGTGATGCACTTCGAAGGCGCCGCGCGGCCCGCGCTCGTCGATGCTTCGGCAAGCATCACGTCCGCGATGCGCGCGTGGACCGCGACGCTGCTGCAGGATCAGTTGAAGCTGCGCGCGAGCGACCCCGCGCTGATCTTCGCCGGCTCGGCCGACGCGAGCACGATCGGCGCAATCGCCCGCGTCCTCGCAACCGGGCAGCCCTGCGCGTCATGCGCGCCCGGTGCAACCGACCTCGAGACCGCGCTGATGCGAATCGCGGCCGACCCCGCGGCCGAAGGCGGGCCCGCGGTACTGGTGACCGACGGATGGGAGAATCGCGGCGACTCGGCGCGCGCGATAGGCTCGATCGTCGCGGCGCGAATCCGCCTGGACATCTTTACTCCGCCCGGCGCCACTTCGATTCCCAATGTCACGATGACAGACTTGTCGCTGCCGCCCGCGCTCGAAAAAGCCGAGCCGTTCGCACTCGGCGTCACGATGGAAAATCTGAACGACGCGCCGGTTGGCGGAACCATCTCCGTCTATCGCGATACCACGCTGCTCGATACGCGGCGCGTTACGCTTGCGCACGGCTCCGAGCGTTTCGATTTTCCGGTGCGCAACGAAGCGGCGGGATTGGCTTCGTACTCGGCCTCGTTCAAAGCCGACAATCCGAAGCTCGATCAATATCTCGAGGACAACTCGCTCAAGGGCTGGGTCGGCGTGGGCGCGCGGCGCAAGGTTTTGATTCTCACCGATCGCGCGCCGGACGCGAAGTATCTCCAGACCGTCGCCGAGCGCCGCGGCTTCGAGCCTACAGTGGTTCCCGTCAGCGCAGGCCAGTGGAATGGAAAGCTGACCGGTTTCGATGCGGTGTTCCTGGACAATCTGGCGGCGAGCCGGATCGCGCCCGCCGATCAGGACGCGCTGGTCCGGTACATCGAGAGGGGCGGCTCAGTCGCGATGGTTGGCGGCGATTCGAGTTTCGGCCTCGGCGGATGGCAATCGAGTCCGCTTGCCCAGGCGATGCCCGTGATCATGAAGCCGCCGGAGCATAAGGAGCGCACCCGTGCGCTGATTTTGATCATCGACAAATCCGGATCGATGGGGCGCAACAACAAGCTCCAGTATGCGAAGGCCGCCGCCGAGACCGTCACCAGAACGCTTAAGGACTCGGACCTGGTTAGTGTGATTGGGTTCGATTCGCAGCCGTTCGTGGTCGTGCCGCTCGAACCGCTCTCGAAGAGCCGCCCGTACATCAACCAGATGATCGATCGGCTGGTCGCGCACGGCACCACTTATCTGCTGCCCGCGCTGCAGGAGGCGGAGCGCACGCTGGCAGGCAGCAACGCACAGATTCAGCACGTCGTGATCCTGACCGACGGCGAGACCGGCGGCACGCCCTCGATGTATTACGATATCGTCTCGCGGATGCATCGCGAAGGCGGCGCGACCATCTCGACGATCGCGATCGGCAATGAAGCCAATCTGAATCTGCTCGACTCGATCAGCAAATTCGGCGGCGGCGCCTCTTATCAAACCGACAGCCCCAAGAATCTGCCCGAACTGTTCGTGCAGGACTTCCGCACCCATGGCGGAGAAACCACCATGCAGGAGTCGAGTTTCAAGCCGCGCACCGTGAACCCCGACCCGGTCCTGAAAGAACTCGCGGGCAGGCAGTTGCCGGCGATCAAGGGCTACGTCTCGACCGAGATCAAACCCAACGCCGACCTAAGCGCATACATTGATCGCGGCGGGAAACGGGAGCCGCTCATCGCAAGCTGGAAATATGGCGCCGGCAAGGCGCTCGCCGTCACCACCGACGCGAGCGGGCGATGGTCGGGGCCGTGGATCACATCCAACGTCTTCTCCCCGGTGTGGGACCGGCTGCTCGGATGGATGACGCCCGAGAGCACGGCCGGCGCACAAAAATTCGACGTGGAACTTGGCTACCAGGGCGGACGCATCAATATCCGGCTTAACGATTATTCCGATGAGACCGGCAAGGGCCCGAGCCTGCTTACCACCATCGTCACGCAGCCCGACGGTAGGCGTGTCGAGACTGCGCTTTCCGAGCAGGTGCCCGGAGAATTCTCGGGCTCGATCGACGCACCCGCGCCCGGCACTTACAACATCAGTATGCGCGCGCCCGGCGACAATACGCAGAGTTTTCCTCCGCTCGCCTACACGGTGAGCCCCGCGGTGCTGGCCGAGGTTCCGCGTCCCGCGCCGAACTACGGACTTCTGGAGCGGCTGGCCTCGGCGACGGGCGGCCGCCTGAATCCCGATGTGGACGAGGTAGGAATTGGGCGGCCGAGTCTGGAGCGGCGCCAATCGCTGAATCCATTTATAATCATCGCGGCGATGATCATTCTTATCGGCGAGGCTCTGGTCCGCCGGCTCACCGCGTAGTTTTCGAGGCGCGCATGAAACACGACGACGACGCGATCCACGCGAACCATCACGTGCAGCATCGCTATCCCGCCGAGGTAAAATTCTGCGCGCTGTGTGGCGCCAGGATGGAATTGCGGACGATCCTGCCCGATCGCAAGCGGATGCCGGCGTGTCCGTCGTGCGGCTTCGTTTTTTTTCCGTCGCCAAAGCTGGTCGCCGGATGCTTGGTCGTCGATGCGGGACGCGTCCTGCTGCTGAAACGCGGAATCGAGCCTGCGCTCGGTACCTGGACGTTCCCGGGAGGATTCGTTGATTTCGCCGAACGCGCCGCCGACGCCGCCGCGCGCGAAACGCTCGAGGAGGTCGGCCTCCGCGTGCAACTCGGCCCACTGTTCGGCGTATACACGGATCCGATCAACTCGAAGGCGCAGGTAATCGTCTATCTGGCGACGCCGACGGAAGGCGAACCGACGCTTTCAGAAGAGGCGACCGAGATCCGCTATTTCACGCCTGATGCGATCGTGTGGGACTCCCTCGCGTTTCAAAGCACGGCTGACGCGCTGACCGATTGGGTCCGATCGGTCAAATCATCCTGAAAGACTGCGAAATTCGCGATCGATCAACATTGGCGATAGGTTAGCGAACCTTTCCATTAGCATTGCTGCATTGATCGTGCTAAAAGATTCATGTCAGGGACCGCCGATGACCATGGCAACTCTGCTCGGGAGGTTACCGCTATGGAACGGGTGGAAGTGGTTGGAATCAATACTTTTGTTCTGCATACCAAGCAGCTAGGTCCGAATTGCTGGTGCTGCGATATGTACGAGCGCCACGACAACGTCGAAGCCGATTCTTTCGTGCTCGAGGATTTCGGCGAGAGCGAAATCGAAGCCATCGCGATGGCGATGACCGACGCGCACGAGCCCAAGCATCTTCGCGGTCACTAGCCGCGACTATTCGCGGTCGCATCCGCGCGCCTCGCGCGCGCGACAAAATTAACTTTTCGCATCAAGCGGCGTGATCGCCTGCGTCGCGAAATCGCGGGCTAGCGTTTCGAGCGTGTCGGCTTCGGCGGCGGGCTTGTCGTCGCGGATTCTGACGATTCGGGCGAAGCGCAGCGCCATTCCCGCATCGTACTGTGGGCTGCGCTGGATGTCGTTGTAGGCAACCTCGACGACGACCTCGGGCCGCACAGTCACGACGCCGTGCGTGTCTTCGATTTTGAGCGCGAGCAGGCGCTCGGTCATCGCTTCGAACTCCGCGTCGGTCAGTCCCTTGAAGGTCTTCCCGACCTCGGCCAGGCCCCCGGTGGCTTCGTTGCGCGCCGCAAGATGATAGTTCGACAGCCATCCGTGGCGCCGCCCGTAGCCCCATTCGGCCGCGACGATCACCAGATCCAGAGTGCGCGCGTGCTTGATTTTGACCCATCCGCGTCCGCGCGCGCCCGGCGTGTAGGCGCTCGCGAGCGACTTCGCAACCACACCTTCGAACCCCTCGGCGAGCGCGTCGACGAAAAATTTCCCTGCTTCTCGCAAATTCGGGCGCTCGATTCGCGTAACCAGCTCGAGGCTCGCGCCGACCGCGACCTCGCGCAGCATCGCGGTTCTTTCCGAGTACGGCCGATCGATGATCAACGCGCCGTCGAGTCCTAGAATATCGAACAGGTAGAGCCGCACCGGCTGCTCGGCGCGCAGCTTTTCGATTTCGCGCACACGCCCGAACCGCCGCATCAACTCCTGGAAAGCTCGCGGGCGCCCTGTCGCATCGACTGCGATAACCTCACCGTCGAGGATCGCGTCGCGTGCGCCGAGCTTCGCGACAATTTCGACGATCTCGGGCAGACTCGGCGTGATCTCGTTCATCCGGCGCGAAAAAATTCGCGTCTCTTCACCAAGGTGATGAATCTGCACGCGTGCGCCGTCGAGCTTGTGCTCGAACGCGATCTCGGACCCGATCATCGCGAACGCCTCGGCGATGTCGGCCGCCGGCTGCGCAAGCATCGGGCGCAGCGGCTTGATCGCCTTGGCTGCCCGGGGCGCCGGCGCGGATACCGGATCGGGCGCCGCGCCACCCTCGCGTACGATTCGCACCACGCGGCCGAGATCGCCCTCGAGCATATTGATGCGCCGGACTTCGGCGACCGGCCGGCTCGTCATCCGCGCGATCGCCTCGAGCATGATTCCTTCGCTGACGCCGTGGCGCATCTCGCGCACCAGAATCTTGGCGATGAATTTTGCTTCGAGGTTCGAGGCGCGTGCGAGGAGCGCCTGGAGGGTCTCGAGTTTGCGCGCGCGTGCGTGCCGCCCTTCGATTTCCGCAATCTCACGAAACGCGCGATCGACTTCCGCGATTGTGAGCGACGGCTCGGGTTCGGCCGGGCGCAGCCGCAGGATCATCTCGATCGCCTCGCCGAAATCCTCAGCGGCGGTGAAAATATCTTCGCTCTGATCGGCGGCGTCGGTCATCTTGGCGGCGATTTTCCAGATCGCGCGACCGCTTATCTGCAGGCGTTTTTCTTCGCCCTCGGCAACCGCGCGTCCGACAAAGAAGCGCGCGGCGATCTCGGCCTCGCCGATTTCGAGCGCGCCAAGAAAGCTTCCGACCGCCTGCGCCATTTGGAGCCGGCTCTGCGTCTGGCCGAGTTCCTGGCAAACGATCGCGAAATCCAGAAAAGACGCCACCTCGCGAATTAACTCCGCACTGTGTCCGCGGCGCAATAGCCTTGCTGAGTATTCATTCGAATTCCATCGGCAGTCCGACGTAGTTCTCGGCAAGGCTTTGCGCTGCCGCGCGCGAGCCGGTCAGGTAATCCAGCTCTGCGATCTGGCGGCGCGCGTCGAACGCGTTTTCACCGTCAAGCCGATGCAGCATCGAGGTCATCCACCACGAAAAGCGCTGCACCTTCCACACGCGCCGCAGACAGGTCTGCGAGTAGGCGCCGAGCCTCGCGCGATTGCCCGAGCGATAAAATTCCGCGAACGCGCGCGCCAGCACACGGACGTCGGCGATCGCCAGGTTGAGTCCCTTGGCTCCGGTCGGCGGCACGATATGCGCCGCGTCGCCGGCCAGGAACATCGCGCCGAACTGCATCGGCTCGGCCACGAAGCTGCG
Source organism: Binataceae bacterium (SeqCode) (assembly GCA_050736695.1). Classification (GTDB taxonomy): domain Bacteria; phylum Desulfobacterota; class Binatia; order Binatales; family Binataceae; genus JBARDN01. Next base: position 20,274 of record JBOHWH010000116.1, read on the forward strand.
CATCTCGGTTACGCCCTTTTGCGTGATCGGTCCGCGCTTCAAGTTCCATCCGCCGCCGGTCTCGAAACGCCGCTCGAGTTCATCCCAGATGCGGTCGTCGGACCACTCCTCGAGCTTCTCGTCCCGCGCGCATTGCAGATAGAGCCGCGTAAGTTCCGGCGAGCGCATGCTGTGCAGCGCGAAGCCGCGCTCGTGGCGCGAATAGATCAGCTCGTCCGACGAGGGCGTGACGGCGGCGAGAATTCCGAGCCACGCGAACGGATAGACGCGTTCGTAGAGCGTGAGCGCGCGCGCCGGGATGCCCGCGCGGCATACGCCGTGGAACCCGTCGCATCCCGCGATAAAATCGCATCGCAGCTCGTGCTCGACGCCCGCGTTGGTAAAGCGGATCACCGGCGCCGCGCCGGCGAAGCCATGCACGCTCACGCGTTCGGACTCGAAGAAAATCGGGCCACCAGCCGCGAGGCGCATGTCCGTCAGATCCTGGATGACTTCGTTTTGTCCGTAGATCGTTATCGCGGCGCCGCCGGTGAGTTCGCTCAGATCGATCCGCTGACGGCGGCGCGCGAACCGCAGCTCGATTCCGTGATGCACCAAGCCCTCGCGCACAAGGCGCGCGCCGACGCCGGTTGCATTCATCAAATCGACGGTGCCCTGCTCCAGCACCCCGGCGCGCACGCGCTCCTGCACATGCTTTGCGCTGCGCGCTTCGATCACGACCGACTCGATACCTGTGCGATGCAGCAGATGCGCGAGCATCAGGCCCGCGGGGCCTGCTCCGACGATTCCAACTTGCGTGCGCATGCGCTCGTTAGGGCCCGCGCGCGAGGCGGGCGCGATCGTCACGCGATCGGATGCGCCTTAAGAAACGGAACGAAGGTCTTCATGAACTCCGGTCGCGCCTCGGTGGTGAAACCGTGACCCGCCTTCGCGATGATGTGCAGCTTCGAGCCCGGAATCTGCTCGGCCAAAAGCTCCGAGTTGCGCGCCGGGATCAGCACATCATCGCCGCCGGTGATGACCAGCGTCGGCGCTTTGATCCGCCCCAGCCGATCCCAGGTGTTGAGCGTATAGGTTCCCTCGAGCTGGCGCTGGAACGCGAAGGGCGGAGTCGGATGCTCCAGGAAGCGCGGAATTTTTGCTTCGAGTTCCGCGCGATGCTCCTTGATGTACCCGGCGCTCAAGCTGAGCGGCCATCCGCGGCGGATCACCTCTTCGGGCGCGACGCCGACACGCGGCGCCGTCAGCACCTTGAGCGATTCCGCCGGAGGCGGCATCGCATGCTTGCCGCCCGGCGTGGTGCATCCGAGGGTCAGGGTCGCGGTGCGCGACGCATGACGCAGCGCGAATTCCTGCGCGATCATCCCGCCCATCGAGACGCCGAAAATATGCGCGCGCGGGATTTTCAGCCCGTCGAGCACTCCCGCCGCATCGTCGGCGAACATCTCGATCGAGTACGGCTGGTCGGGCTTGTCGCTCCGGCCCGTGCCGCGATTATCAAATGTGATGACGTGAAAGCTGTGCGCCAGATCCTGCACCAGCTCCGGATCCCACGCTGCCGAGCTCGCGCCGAGCCCCATGATCATCAAGAGCGGCTCGTCCGCGCCATACATATCGTAATGAAGGTTCACATCTCCAACTTTTATTTTTGGCATCCCGGTCCCTCCGTTCTGGATAGCCGAGACTAGCGCAGGCGAGGCTCGCGCGTGAAGTGCCGCGCGCGAAGCGGTCAGGGCGCGGTGGAAGCCGGCGCCACAGAGGGTCCGCATGCCGATGCTGGAAGCTCGCCGCGACGGCATCGCATGATGAGCTCGCCGCCGCCGATATACGCGATTTCATCGACGCCGAAGCCGTGGCGCGCCAGCAGGCCGTTCAGTTTTGCGCGAGTGTAATGCGTGATGTGCTCGTCCTTGTAGCCACCCGGCATCAGGAAGCCGTAGATTGGTTCGATCGTGCGCCACGCGCGCGTCGCGTAATCCGGAGTGCCTAAAATCAGCCTTCCGCCGGGCATCAGGACGCGGCGCATTTCGGAGAACAGCACTTCGTCGAACGGAATATGCTCGATCACCTGCGAGCTGACAACGCAATCGAAGCTTTGGTCGCGAAATGGCAGCGCAAACGCCGAGCCGCGCACCAGCGGCATTCGGTAGCGCGACAGAAATCGCAGCTTCGAGAAGTTGAAATCCATCCCGATCACATTGTTGAGGCTTTGAACGATCAGGCTCGAGCCGCATCCCGCGTCGAGGACCCGATTCGAGCCGCGCGCCCACGAAACGGTGATCCGATGCCGCTTGCGATGCCACCATCGCTGGATCGGGATCACGCTGTAGAAGCCGCGTTCGTCATAATCCGCGGAATCCAACGAATTGCGCAGCTTCCACAACCTGGCGGAACGCCTGGCTATGCTCCAGCCGAATTTCAGGAGCTTGGCGTGAGATGCGCCTGCGCCGCGCGGGAAGTAGGTGAAGGGAACCTCGGCCAGGTTGAACCCCTGAGCGTAAGCGCGCACCAGGATTTCTTCTTCGGCCTCGAAGTTGGTCGATTCAAACTTGAAGCCCTCCGTCACGCGCCGGCGATAGAGCCTGTATCCGCTCGATACGTCGCGCACCGGCAGCGAGAGCACGCGGCGCAAGAGCGCGCTCATCAGGGTGCTCGAAAACTTGCGGGTGAATTCGGTGTATGCGACTCCGCCGCGCACGTAACGCGACGCAATTATGATGTCGCCGCGGTCGCGAGCGCGCCAAATGCGCGGAATGAAATCCGGGTCGTGCGACTGATCGGCGTCGAGCTTCAAAATCCACTCGCCATTGGCTTCGGCAAATCCGGTCTCGAGCGCGCCCGCGTAACCCTTGCGCCACTCCTGGACCATCCGCGCGCCGACGGTCCCGCATACTTCGGCCGTGTCGTCGGTGGAGTGTCCGTCGACCACCAGGATTTCGTATGAAACGCCCTCGCGGCCGAGAATCGATTTGATCCGCGGAACCAGGATCCGCAGGTTTTCGGCCTCGTTGACGGTAGGAATTAAGACGGTGAGATCCATGGTTGCCGCGATTGCGGCTCTATTGATTTATTCGGATTTAACACCGAAGGGAATATCAGTGCGCATCCGCCGCTTGCGGGCGCGAGCGAGCCGCCGTAGCCTCGATAAAAGCGGGGTTCGACCAAGCGGGGTCAAGTGGTGGAGGTTGAAGGCCAATCGATGCGCGCGCGAATCATTTTCAGAAATCGCATTGAATTTCGCATAACGGCAGTTCTCGGAGCGATCGCATTCGCAACCGTGCTGCTGATGATTCTTTCGCCGGCCGCCATCGCGGCGCGACGGCATCCGCAGTCAAGCGCGGCGCACGCGGCCAGAAAAGCCGTGCAGGAAGCCGCGTCGGCGATTGCGCTGTCGGACATTCATGTGCTGGGCGATCATCCCGCACCGTTCGCGCTCGACGCGAAGGCGGCGATGCTAATCGACGCGGCTACCGGCACTGAGATCTACGGGTACAATGAGCATCTCAAGATGCAGCCCGCCAGCCTTGCCAAGCTGATGACGTTCTATCTGACGCTCGATGCGCTCTCGAACAAGCGCCTGACGCTCGATACGCCGATTACGATCAGCGAGCAGGCGTGGCGCCTCTCGATGGATCAGTCCGTCTCACGGATGTTTCTGGGCGTCGGCCAGCAAGTCCCGGTACACGATCTGTTGTTCGGCCTGATGGTGTCATCGGGCAACGATGCGGCTGTTGCATTGGCGGAGTATCTGGCGGGCAGCACCGCCGCGTTCACGGAGCAGATGAACGCCAAGGCGAAACAGATCGGTCTCGTCGAGACCCACTTCACGAATCCCGACGGCCTGCCGGTTGAGGGTGAATACACCACCGCCGCCGACATGACGAAGCTCGCGCGCTCGCTGCTGGAACATCATCCCGAGGCGGTCACCTACACGGAGGCCAAGGAATTCACCTTCGACAAAATTCGCCAGCCTAACTTCAATTCGCTGCTCTTCTATGACGCGCGGGTCGATGGGCTCAAGACTGGCCACGTACAGGAAGCCGGCTACCATTTGGTCGCGTCAGCGAACTCGCATGGGATGCATCTGATATCGGCTGTGATGGGCACGCCGAGCTCCGAGAAGCGGCGCACGGAAACCGAAAAGCTGATCGATTGGGCGTTCCGCAGCTACGTGACTGCCAAACCGGACTGGCACGGGGTGGTGCCGGCCACGATGCCGGTGTTCTATGGCGCGGCAGACACGGTCCCGATCGCGCCGAGCAGTCAATCGGCAGTGACTGTGGAGCGCGGCCAGGAAACCAAGGTTACGCTGCAATGGACGCCGTCGGCGAAATACCTCGACGCGCCAATTCCCAAAGGTGCGCACGCCGGAGATGTCGCGCTGATCGTTGACGGCAAACCGGAGGACTCGATTCCGGTAGTCACGCAAGCCGCGGTAGCGCGCGGCGGATTTTTTAAACGGCTGACCGATCACCTCCGGCGCAAATAGGTTGGTGAGGAGTGATCAGGATTTGCGCCGCCGCGATGCTCCTGCGCGACTCGAAGATCCTGCTTGGCAAACGTGCGTCCGGGCAACTACTCTACCCAGACGTCTGGGACCTGCCGGGTGGTCATTTGGAGCCGGGCGAGTTACCCGACCAGGCGCTGATCAGGGAACTGGAAGAGGAGTTGGGAATCGTGCCCACACGCTTCGTCCCATTCGGCGTATTCGACGAACTCAACCCGAAAAAATACGGTGCGCATCAGTACCATTTGTATGTGGTGACCGAGTGGAGCGGCACGATCGTAAACCGGCAGCCGCACGAGCATACGGAAGTTCGATGGGTGACGCTTAAGGCGGCGCACGAACTCGACCTCGCCGATCCGCGCTATCCGGAATTGTTTCGACGCGTCGAAAATTTTTGAACAGTCCAGGTGGATCGCTTCGCGCCGCTCGGTTCGAGAATATTGTTGACAGTTTTAATTGTCCGTTCTATTTCCCTCAAAAGAGGCGTCAGCGAGTTTGTTCGTAAAGGGGGTGGTCGTGCAGATCAGTAAAAGAAGCTCGGAATGTCGATCCGCGGATGGTGCGGAGTCCTGGAAGAATTCGCGACGACGCCGCGCTCTACTGATCGCGATTGCGATCGTAATCGTATTTTGCGCCGCCGGCTCGGCAGCATGGGCGAATTCCACGAGCGCCACAATCAAAAGAATCGCAAAGACTTACGCTCGCGATTCGATTCAGACCGGCGGCTCGATCGGGATCGAGATCGGCGTGGTTTATGGCGCCGAACCTCCGCTGTTCGTATCGGCCGGCGATGCGATCGCCGGCAGGCGGCCGTTCACGCCTAATACGATCTTCCAAATCGGCTCGGTTAGCAAAGTTTTCACGACCAATCTGCTGGGCCAAAGCGTTGCCAACGGCAGCCTGCAACTGAGCATGCCGCTTTCATCGTTCGAGAACGAAATTGGCCCGCTCGAACCATTGACCGCCAAGATCACGCTCGAGGAGTTGGGCGATTTCACCGGCGGGTTCCCGACTCTGGCTGAGGCCTGCGGAACACCGCCAATCCCCGGGTGCCTGCCGTCATCGCGGCCGGCGATCGGCACCTACACCGCGCAAGATTTTGCGGAGTACTTCCAGACCGCACTGCCAATGAACTTTTTCAACAATCCACCAACGCAGGTGAGCACCCTGCCGGCGCCTTACAACTATTCCGATTACAGCATCGGCCTGCTCGGCCTCTTGCTCGGTGACCAGTCGAACGCGCCTCTTTCCAACGACGCGCTAACCGGATGGTTCAACGCGGTAGCGAACCAAATTCTGACGCCGCTCGCAATGAAGAGCACCTTCCTCTTTGGGCCCAGGGGCGCACGGATTGCTAACGGCTACGAGCCCGCGCTCGCCAATGCGTCTGTAGCCAACGGAGAGATCTCCGCGGTTTCTGTGACGAGTCCCGGCGGATTGTATGCCTCCGCGCCGCGCGCGAGGATCACTGGCGGCGGCGGACATGGCGCCAGGTTGGCGTCTGCGATCGACGGAAACGGCAGAGTAAGCTCCATCGCGGTCGTAAACCCTGGCGCTGGATATATCGCTCCCGCCAGCGTGATATTCACCGGCGGCGGTTCGTCAACTACGGCAAACGGCGCGGTGATCGTGAAAAACGGCAAGGTTGCGGCAATCAAGATCATCGGTGCGGGAGCGGGCTATGCGCGCGTTCCTACTGTCACTATCACCGGCGGCCGAAAAACCAAGGGAACCGACGCGACCGCGGTCGCTCACTTGGCGGGCGGAAGCTTGTCGTATGTCGAAGTCACCAGCGGCGGGTCCGGATACGTGCCGCCACTGGCGGTGATCGTTGCGCCGGGATCAGAGACGATCAACAACATCCCGATTTGGGCTCCCGCGGGCGCGCTCAGCTCCTCGATGCGCGATATGCTTGGGTTCGCGGCAGCGGCCTTGGGCAATACCACAATTGCGAAGATCGCGGTGCCTGCCGCCGTGACCAACGGGTTCGCGATCGCCGAGACTCCTTACGCCTGCTCGGCGGAAGATCCATTGCTCGCCGATTGTCCCGCGGCCACCGCGCAATCCGCGCTGTCATGGTCGATCACTCCTGCCGCTACCGGCGACGGTGTTCCGGAGATAGTCGGCAAGAATGGCGGGATTTCGGGCTTCTCCACGCAAGTGCTGCTGATGCCGTCGCAAAACCTTGCGGTTGTTGTCTTCGCGAATTCGCGGCAGAACGTGCCGGACACCGAAAGCTCGACTGCGGAAGCGGACCGAGTGGCGCGCAATATTTTATTCGCGCTGTTTTACAATCTGCCGTAACTCGGGCATCCGGCTATGCGCCCAAAGTATCGAGCAGCGATTTCGCCGTGGTTAAATCGCGGGTGCTGAATCCCTCGGTGAACCAGTTGTAAACGGGAGCGAGCGCCGCGCGCGCCTCTTCGCGGCGGCCGGCAACCGAGAGCAGTTGCGCGAGGCTGGTCGCGGCGCGCAGTTCCCAAGACTTCGCGCCTTGCGCTTGAGCAATCGAAATCGCGGCGCGAAAAAGGTTCTCGGCAGCCGCGCGGTCTCCGGAGCTCTGAAGAATTATCTCTCCGCGCAAGCGCGACAATTCCGACTCGTACATCCTTTCGCCGTCGGTATCGAAATGCGACGCGCATTCGTCGAGCGCGGCAATCCCTTCGTCGTATTTTCCGGCCACCTGGCACGCGCTCGCCAGCAGCAAGAGACCATAGCGATAGACCAAATCGCCGCCCGAGCCACGCAACGCTTCGAGCCCCCGATGCAGCATCGGAAAGCCCGCCTCCGAGTCGCCTGACTCGATAAGATCGCGCCCGAGTGACATCTCGCCCGCTCCGATCCATTGCGGAAATCCGTGCGCGCGCGAGGTCTCGAGCAGCGCTTCGCAATTCACCCGCATGTCGCGCGTATCGCCCATCAGATGGCCCATGGCGATCGCATACTGCAGCGCCATCGCGATACTGTGCGGACGGCCGAGCCGATTAGCAAGAGCGCGCGCCTCGGCCGCGCGAACGGAGCATTGATCAGGATAGCCGCTCACCCACATCGTCCAGGCAAGCTGGCATCTGCTCGGCACCACCGGCGCGTGCGGCGAGGGCAGATAAGCCTCAATATCGTCATCGTAAATCGCGATTGCGGCTTCCAGGTTCTCGCGCGCAGTGCGCGGATCGCCCGCCCACAAGCTCGTCGAACCCATCGAAGCCGCGGCGCCCGCGATGCCCAAGGGAGTGCCTGCCGCGCGAGCGAGCACATCAATTCGCCGCGCGAGCAGCAGAGCTTCGCCCAACCGTCCGCGCGCGAATGACACGCCCCACAATCCCAACAAGATCGTGATAATCTCGGGCGAGTCTCCAATCCGGGTCAGCAACTCGGTGGCTCGCGCCATCACCGGCTGCAATTCCGGATGAAAGAAGCCGCGCACAGCGATGAGCATCTCGCCGAGCGAGGCATACAGTCCAAGCTCTCGGATCGCGCGCGCCGGAGTATCGGGGGTCCCGCGAAGCAGGTCGATCGCGGCGTTGAGATCCCGGATTCCGTCCTCGTAAGCAGAGCGTGCGCGATCCTGCTCGGCCGCGCGTTCGAAGTAATCGACAGCTTTGGCGGCATTGCCGCTCTTACCGTAATGATTGGCAAGCTCGGCCAGGCAATCTTCGGTCCGCGACGCGTACAGCTCTTCGAACGCGGCTGCGGTGCGCTCGTGGATTGTGCGGCGGCGCTCAAGCAGCACGGAATCGTACGCGACCTCTTGCGTTAGCGCGTGCTTGAACGTGAATTCGAGGTCGGGTATCGCGGGCTGCTCGTAGATAAACTCGGCGGCCTGCAGCTCGGCGAGCATCGCGGCGAGAAGATCATCGTCGATTCGCACGACGCGCCGGATCAGTTGCAGGTGAAACTCTTTTCCGATTACGGCCAGGGTCTGCAGTAGATCTTTTTGCGCCGGCGCCAGGCGATCTATTCGCGCGGCCAGAATTCCCTTGACCGTCGCCGGAACCAGAATCGACTGGAGCGGCTTGGCCAGCGTGACCTCGCCGACAGCGCCACGCGCGAGCACTCCCTGCTCGAACAGCACCTGCACCATCTCTTCCATGAAGAAAGGGTTTCCCTCAGTGCGTGCGATTACGAGGTCCTTGAGCGGTACGAGCGTGGCGCCCGATCCAACAATCGCATCGAGCAGCTCGCGCGCATTCTCCGCACCCAGCGGATCCAGTCTGAGCTGGGTGTAGTGCGCGCGCCCACTCCATTCGTGCCGATACTCCGGCCGGTAGTTCACGAGAATCAGGATGCGCGCGGTCGCAATCGCGTCGGCCAGGATATTGAGCAGCGCCTGGGTCTCTGCGTCGATCCAGTGCAAGTCTTCGAACACGATCATCAAGGGCTGGTTAAGACTCTCGCGCAAAAGAATTCGCTTGACCGCGTCCTGCGTGCGGCGGCGGCGAACGCCGGCGTCCATCCCCTCCATCCCGGTTTCGGCGCTCGCGACGCCGAGCAGCGCGAACACAAAGGGCAGCGCGTCTTCGAGCGCTCGATCGAGTGCGAGCACTTTTCCGGTGATCTTTTCGCGCCGCGCGCGATCGTCGTCGCTGCTGGCGATTCGAAAATAGCCGCGCAGCAAATCGATGACCGGAAGATAGGCCGACGCGCGTCCGTGCGAGACCGAGAATGCCTCGAGCACGAGCCATCCGCTTTGTGCGATCTGTTTGAATTCGTAAAACAGCCGCGACTTGCCAACTCCTGCTTCGGCGACGGCTGCGACGAGCTGCCCGTGGCCCGCGGCCGCAAGCGCCGCAACCCGTTTCATCTGCTCGATTTCTGCAACGCGGCCGACAAATCGCGAGAGCCCGCGGCTCGCAGAGCGTTGCAGGCGCGTGCGCAACGCGCCGAGGCCGGTGACCTCGAAGACTTCGACCGGATCTGTGACTCCTTTGATACGCGCCGCGCCAAGCGGCTTGAGTTCGAAGTATCCCGCCACGAGACGCTGCGTCTCGTGCGCGATAACGATCGATCCCGACGGCGCGAGCGTCTGCATCCGCGCCGCGAGGCTCATCGAATGGCCAATCGGCGTGTACTCGGTATGGTCCGAGTCGGTGCGAATCGAGCGGATCACCGCCTCGCCGGTATTGATACCGATGCGAATCTCGACCGGCGGATTCCCGGCCTCGCGTAGAAGCGCCGCGTACTTGCGCAGATCCTCTTGCATCCGCAATGCCGCATAGAGCGCGCGCTGAGGATGGTCCTCGTGCGCGATTGGCGCGCCGAACAACGCGAACACGCCGTCGCCGGTGGACTGAACGATATAGCCTTCGTAGCGATGCACCGCGTCGATCATCAGGATCAGCGCCGGATCGACGATCGCGCGCGCCTGCTCGGGATCGAGATCTTCGATCAACTCCATCGAACCCTTGATATCGGCGAATAGCGCGGTGACGTTTTTGCGCTCGCCGTCGGGGATGTCGGCTGCGGAAACCGCGCCCAGCGGATTAACGCTGACCGTCGGTCCGTCGGCCTGCGCGGGTGCGCCAGAGGATCGCGCGGGGCGCACGGAGCTTTGCGCGCCAAGCGGCGCGGCGCATTCGCCGCAGAACTTGAAGTTAGGGGGATTATCGAAGCCGCAGCGCGGGCATCGATTGCGCAGCGGCGCCGCGCAATTGCCGCAAAATTTCATTCCGGCGGGATTCTCGCCGCCGCACGATGCGCACCGCATAGCGAACTAATCTAGTCCGGCTGACGCGATCCTCATAGCCGCCGCCGACTGCGCGCGGCGCAGCCCGCGGCCCGGCCGCGCACCCGTATGCTGCCCATTGCGGGCGACGACAGTTCCGTTGACGATCACGTGACTCAGCCCATCCGGATAGCGGCGCGGATCCTCATATGTGGCGGTATCGGCGATTCGCGCCGGATCGAAAATCACCAGGTCGGCGAAAAATCCCTCGCGCACGAATCCGCGATCGGCGAGATGGAACTTCCGCGCCGGCATCCCGGTCATCCGGTAAATCGCCTCGGCCAGTGTGAGCACCTTCTCGTCGCGCGCATAATGTCCGAGAACGCGTGGAAAAGTGGCGTACAGGCGTGGATGCGGTTTGTCGCCGGCCGGGATTCCGTCGGATCCAATCATCGTCGTCGGATGCCGCATCACCGTCCGCACGTCGGCCTCGTCCATCAGCTCGACGATCACGACCGCGCCGGCGCTCTCTTCTGATGCGACCCGCTCGGCAGCCGCGCGCGCCGGCAGATTCCATCGCTCGCAAAACGCGGCGAGTGTCAGCCCCTCCCACTCCGGATGCTTCGGCGTCGCGGCGAATAACAACTTGTCGGCTGGAACTTTGCCCAGTCCGCCGCGCGCGGGACCGTCATCGAGCGCGCCGTTCTGAATCACCGCGCCAAGATGGGTCGAGCCCGCGGTGTACGGATATTGATCGGCGGTCACATCGAGCCCGCGTGCGCGAGCCGCTTCGATAAGTCCGAGAGATTCGCGCACTCGCCCCCAGTTTTCCTGGCCCGACGCCTTGTGATGCGAGATCTGCACGGCGACGCCCGCTTCCTCGCCGATACGGATCGTTTCGCGCACGGAATCGAGCAGGCCGCCCGCCTCGTCGCGCATGTGGCTTGCGTAAAGCGCGGTGCCGCCGCGCATCTCGCTCGTAAGCGCGATCACCTCTTCGGTCGCGGCGTAGCGGCCCGGCTCATAGATGAGGCCGGTCGAAAAGCCGGCCGCGCCGGCGGCAATCCCCTCGCGCACGAACGCGCGCATCACGCCGATCTCCGCCTCAGTGGCATTGCGCTTTGCATTTCCCATCGCGGCCAGTCGGACGGTTCCATGACCAACCAGCACCGCGACGTTGAGGCTTGCCGGATTGCGATCGATCGCATCGAGATAACCGGCGTAGCCGTCCCATTGCGGCACGCGCGATCCCACGTGCAGCGCACCCAGCATCGCGATGGCCTGCGGCCGCGGCGCCGCACCCCAGCCGCAATTCCCGACCACATCTGTCGTCACGCCCTGCATCACCTTGAAATCCATTTCCGGCGTGGCGAAAACCGCAAAGTCATCGTGGCTATGCACGTCGATGAAACCCGGAGCAACCGCGCCTCCGCGCGCATCGATCTCGACCGCTCCGGCGCCGGCGCCGCGTCCGACGGCTGCGATCCGCTCGCCGTTTATCGCTATGTCCGCACGCACCGATGCTGCGCCGCTGCCGTCGAAAATCGAGGCGTTGCGAATCACCAGATCAGATTTGGCGGCCATTGTGGAACCTCCGCGATCGAAAATTGCGCGTGGCTATTTCGCCGCAAATCGCGCCGGCGACAGCAGCGCGGCGTCGAATCGCTTCGTCGATCCATTTGCGATCAGATCCGCCGCGATCTGTCCAATTGCGCCACTGCTTTCGATTCCGAATCCGGCCTGCCCTGCGAGCCAGAAAAAACCGGGCAGGCGCGGATCCTCGCCGACCACCGGAATCGAGTCGGGTGAAAATGTCCGCAACCCCGCCCATCGCCGCTTCAGCGCGCGCGGCACCAACCTGGGCGCGAGCATTCGCAGGCGCTCCATCGCAGCGGCGATCGTTTCGTCGTCGGGCTGCGCGTCGCATGGCGCCATCGGAACCTGGTCCATCGGACTCAGCATCAGCCCGCCCGATTCGGGCGCGAAGTAAACCTGGTCAGCTTCGCTGATGACAAAGGGCCATCCGCGAATGTCAATGCCGGGCGCCGGATCGAAGAGCACGATCGAGCGCCGCCGCGGTTCGAGCCGAATCTGCGACGCGCCCGCGAGTTTTGCGATCTCACCCGCCCACGCGCCGGCCGCGTCTACGATCCACTTCGCGCGCAATGTCTCCTTAGCAGTCGCGACGCCGCTGCATCGCCCATCTTCGACGATGACCTCGCAAACCTCGGCTTCGACGCGAATCACTGCGCCGGCGCGCCGCGCATTGCGCAGATAGTTGGTGAGCAATTCGTGAATGTCGATCCTTCCGTCGCCGGTTAAAAGAATTGCGCGTGCGGAGTCGCCGGGCTCGAGCGCCGGGACTCGATCGATCGCGTCGCCGCCCGAAAGTGCGCGGAACTCCACACCGTCGCGCCGGAGCCCGGCTGCGGATTCGGAAAACTCGCCGAGGTTCCCATCTCGATACAGCAGCATCACTTGCGAATGATCGACCAGCGGATTCTCGGCGAATCCTGTCGGCGGATTTTTCAGGAATTCTCCGCCTAAAGCCTTGAGGCGCTGCACCGTGGGGATCGAATCCCACTCGACCAGGGTCGCGGCGCTGCGCCCGGTCGCGTGGTAGCCGTGCTGCGCCTCGCGCTCGAGGACAGCGATGTCCGTCACACCGCGTTCGGTCAAAAAATAGGCGAGCGACGCGCCCGCGATTCCGCCGCCGACAATTATCACCTCAAAATCGCGCTTCTCCGCCATACCGCTGTCCGTCCGTCGGGCCGTTATCTTTCGATCGTCAGATGGAACATGCCGTCCGCCGCGCGCGACTCGAGAATCGAATATCCCTCAGCCTCGGCGGCGCGCGGAATATCGCGCGCGCCGCGCGGGTCGTCGAGGACGATTTCTAAAATCTCGCCGCGCGCCATCGCTTCGAGCCTGACCTTCGCATGCGCCCAGTTGAGCGGGCATTTGACGCCGCGCAGATCGAGTCGCCGCCGTTCCATCGTGAACCGATCCTTAGCACAAGCGGGCGCGTCGCGATGCGATCATGCGGGTCGTCGCGCGGCGAACCGAACCCGCACGAAATCCATCGTCCAGGCGCCGGTGCGATCGCACAGTACAGGACGCATCAGGTCGATCATTTCATTTTCGGCGGCGCGGCGATCTTCGGGTGCGAGCTGACGAAAGAAATTCTCGCAAAACGTCTCGATGAATCCCGTCATCCCGGTGCCGAGCAGGATCGGGAGCGGCGCGAGCTCGATCTGCTCGACGGCGAACCCTGCGCGTTCGAGCACCGCGCGATATTCGGCCGCAGCCGGATAGTACCAGGGGTTCACGTGCGCGAGTTCGATTCCGCGGTGCTTCAGCACCGCCGCCGCCGCGACCATCGTGCCTGCGCTGCATCCATGGCCGCCGAATTCGCCGACGAATCGGCCGCCTGGCTTGAGTGCGGCGAAAATCCGAAGCACGGCACGCTCGGGTTCGAGCACCCAATGCAGCACCGAGTTGGTGAAGACCGCGTCAAACTCGCGATCGAATTGAAGGTCATAGGCGCTGACGACGCGCGCGTCGATTCCGCGGGTTCGCGCGGCTTGGATCATCGCGGCAGACGCATCGACGCCAATTACTTTCGCTCCCGCGGCAACCAGCCGCTCGGTGACGAAGCCGTCGCCGCATCCGAGATCGAGAATCTTTTCGCCGCGCTCGGCTGCCAGCATCGGCAGCGTCGGATCGGCGAAAGTCGCGACGTAGCGCGCATTATGCGCATAGCGTTCCGGAACCCAGGTCTGCGTGCTCTGCTTGTCGGCGGCCATCGCTCGATCACCGATCATTTCTTTGCGGCGGATTTCGCCTCAGCCCATCCCTGCTTGAGCGGCACGGAATGCCAAAAGGTGATTTTGCGCTCGACGAAGCGCCATCCATTTTTCTCGCGCCGATAGCGATCTTCGTAATATCCCGCCGCAGTCACGCTCTCTCCGTTGCGCGAGAAGCGCGCCTCGATTCCGCAGGTGCCGTGCGCCTCGTCGCCATGCACTTCGATGATGTGGTTCTGAATGAACGGAATCGCAACCTCGGGCTGGCTCACGGCCGAGCGATAAAATTTGAGCAACGCTTCGCCGCCGCGGACCGGGCGGAAACTTCCGTCGTTGACTTCGAGCGCGCCGTCGGCGGCGAAAAGCCCTGCGACTGCTTCGCCCTCGCCACGGGCGACGTGCCAGCAGTAGCGCGCGGTCAGCTCCTTTATCTGTTCGCGATCTTCAAGTTCCTGGATCCGCTGCTCGATCGGCTTGGCCATTACTGCCTCCAGATACCTGGTTATTGCGCTTCAGGCATGCGCTCGCGCACACGCTTCAAAAGCATCCGGGTGGTCTCGGTGCTCTGCGCGCCCACCATCGCGAACTCGCCGATAAAGAAAGTCGGGACGCCGGTCACTTGGCGTTGACTCGCCATTAGCGTGTTGTTCTTGAGCCGCAGGTCGTAGCGCGGCGACCAGATTGCGGTCGCGAAGTCGGCGGCATCAAGGCCGGCGTCGGCAGCGCATCGCGCGAGAACTTTCTCGTCGCCGATATTTTCGCCGTCGACGAAATATGCGCGATACACGCGTGCTTCAAACTCCCCGGATCGGCCTTTTTCGCGTGCGTACTCGCATCCGAGGAGAGCCGCGCGGGAATTCGTGAACACTGAAGGTGGCTTGATCGGCAGATTTTCCGCCTCGGCCATCGCCTGGATTCGTTTCCATGCGCTCTGCCGCGCGTCCATTTCAGTGGGCGTGCGGAGCTTTTCGATTGGCATACCCTCGGCCGGCCAATCAGGATGGATCTGAAAGCCGCGCCATTCGAGATCGAGATCGAACTCGGGCTGTAGCCGGCGGATTACTTCGAATCCGATGTAACAAAACGGACAAATGAAATCGGAGAACATCAGGATTTTGAGCGGCATCGAATCAGCCTCCGGCAACTACTATACGGTTGGTCGTTTCACGCGGTCAAAAGCACGCCGCCGGAATTTGCGGCGAGGTTTTGCCGTCTCGGGCGGCTATGTTACTTAGCAACTGCGCGCGCCGCGAGGCGCGCACTTCCATCGAGGTATGATCATGATTCTCGACGCACTGAAACTCGACGGCAAGGTCGCGATCATCACTGGCGCGGGACGCGGGTTGGGTCGCGCGATGGCGGCGAAGTTCGCCGAGGCTGGGGCTGATATCGTCGCGGCTTCGCGCACGCAATCGCAACTCGAAGAAACCGCCGCGATCGTACAAAAGACCGGACGCAAATGCCTGATCGTTCCGACCGACGTGACTGATTCCGCGGCGGTCAATGCGATGGCGCAGGCGGCGCTCAAGGAAATGGGCAAGATCGATATCCTCATAAACAACGCCGGCGGCGGAGACGAGGGGGCGGGCAAACAGATCGAGGAGATCACCGACGAGCAATGGCGCCGCGGCCTCGACACCAATCTGACCAGCCAGTTTTACGCGGCGCGCGCCGTGATACCCGCGATGGTCAAGCAGAATCGCGGCAAGATTATCAACCTCGCTTCCGGCTACGGCCTGCGCGGCGGCAAGCATAATTACATGTACGCGTGCTCGAAGGGCGGCGTGATCCAGCTCACGCGCTCGCTCGCGTTGACTTACGCGCTCAACAACATCCAGACCAACTGCATTGTGCCCGGCATCTTTCCGCACAACGAAGAGATGATGAAATATTTCAAAGGCGGCAAGTTTATTCCGATCGGCCGCCCCGGCGATGACGACGAGATTGGGCCGCTGGCGATTTTCCTGGCGTCGGCCGCCGCCAATCATATCAACGGCGAGTTGGTCGCGATCGACGGCGGCGGACTGGCGGGCGGAATTCTTCCGACCGGCGCGATTCCAACTCTACCTGGCTGAGCGTGGGGAACATCATGGCACCGGACGCTATTCGGAGTAGTTTTTCGCTCGAAGGAAAAGGCGCGCTCGTGATCGGCGCCGAGCATCCTGCCGGCCGCGCCGCTGCCGTCACGCTGGCCGAAGCGGGCGCGAAGATCCTGCTCGCCTCGCGCGAGCCCGGCACCGACGCGCAACTGAAGGAGACCACCAAGGCGGTTCAAGCCACCGGCGCCAAGGCGATAGTGCGCGTGCAGAACGCCGCGATTCGCGCCGACCTGAGCGCGACCGCCGATCTTGCCGCTAAGGAACTCGGGCGGCTCGACATTCTTGTCAACGCGATCGATGCTCCGTGGTACGGTGCCGCCGACAACGCCGACGACAGCGCGTTCGAAAAAGTAATCGAGAATAATTTCAAGACCGTGTGGATGTCGTGCCAGGAAGCGGGGCGCGTGATGCTGCGGCAAGGCGGAGGCGCGATCGTCAATATCACATCGATCCTGGCGCAACGCGGCGTTCCGAATGCGAGCCTCTATTGCGCGGCGAAAGCGGCGGTGCTGAACCTCACCCGCGCGATGGCGATCGAATGGGCGCGCAAGGGAATCCGCGTCAACGCGATCGAAACCGGATGGCTCGACGAAGCGGCCTCGCCCACTAACGCCGACGAAGACTTCAAGAAAAATCTGCTGAAATATCTGCCGGAGAACCGGCTGGTCGCGCCCGAGGATCTTTCCGGCGCCCTGCTCTACCTGGTGTCGCCGGCCGCGGGCTTCGTGACCGGAGAATCGATCGTCGTCGATGGCGCCCTGATGTGCCGCGTGTAACGCGCTTCATCGCGAAGCGACTGTGAACATATAGTCGCCGCCGCCCCACGCGTACGACCGCATCACTTCCTCGATCCGCCCGCTGCGGATGTCTTCTTCCAGGCGCGCGATGCCATGCGTGATCTCGTCCGCATCCGGAGCGTTAGAGAACGCCGAGATGCCGGCGCGGACTCTAGGATCGAGATAAAGCTCCGGCTTGTGCTTGCCGCAGTACAAAAACCAATCTTTAAGGTCGTCGCGAACTTCATAGAGCTCGGTCTGCTCGATCGCGAAGCCGGCGGCGCGGAGCGATTCGCCGGTCTCGCAGCGCAGGTATGGCTGATTCGCCGCCGCGAGCGACCTGGGAAAATACTCGTTCAGCCAATAATGCCGAAGCTGTTCGGCCGTGCCGTTCAGGATGACGAAGCGCGACCCGGGCGCAAGCACGCGGCGGACCTCGCGAAAGGCGGCGACGGGATCGTCCATATGATGATGCACGAAAGTGCAGGTCGCGCCGGCGAATGCTCCCGGCTTGAACGGCAACATTTCCGCGCGCGCGCGATTTACCGGCAACGGCGGACACTTCGCATGCGCGCGCGAGAGCATCGCCGCCGAAAGATCGATTGCCGCCATCCGAACTCCCGCTTCGCGCAGCGCGATGGTGTAGTTGGCGGTGCCGCATCCCAGGTCCAGATGCCAGCGATCAGGAGCCGGCCGCAGAAAGTGCAGCAGCCGCGACAGCAGGTACGGATCCGCCTGCCGCGTCGTGTCGTAGCCGACTCCGATCTTGTCATACAGCGCCATCGCGAATCCTCTTGAGCGATAATTGCAAACTGAACTGAGCGGATCGAGCGCGGGAGGGCGGTCTTGCGTGCGATCAAGCGCCGTGGTTTCGTCTGATCGCGGCGCAGTCGGCATCGCGCCACACAAATTTTCCTAACCTGGAATTGCAACCATAATGAGTACGGCTGAGCAGACAGCATCAAACCAAGTGATCGAGTTTTCGGATTTCGCGTCGGTAATCACCGGCAACGGACAATGGGTTCCCGCCGGCTTCCCGCTCGAGGACGGCGGCTTCTGGCAATACCAGGAACCGGGCGCGGTGGTGATTATCCAGGACGGGTTTATGCGCGTGGCCGCGGTGCCGTACACACGCCATCACGATTCGGTCCAGATTCTCGATAACGCCAAGCACATGTACTTCAGCACGCAAACCTTCGCGCCGCCGCCCGGCGGCACGATTTCGTTCGCGATCGATTTTTCGGCGACGATTATCGGCGGACGCCCGGGAGATCTGTACGACGGATTCGTATCGTTCAACGTGCTCGATTTCTCGACCGGCGCCGCGCTCGACTTTTTTGTAGGCAACGACGTCGTCGCCACCGTGTACGGCAAGCTGCCGTTTCCCGGAGTGCCCGAGGTCGAGCCTGCGCAGGGACCGCGTTATTTCTGCCTGTTCGAGGAAGCGCGCGGAGTAACCGCTCCCGGCGAGCTGCATCATTTTGAAATCGTATACGATTCGGCGGCGGATCTGCTGACCTTCCTGATGAATGGGAAGGAGTTGCGCCGGTACACGAAGGTGCCGTTCAAGCTCGGCGCCTGCACACTCGCAATCGGCCTGATGAGCGAAAAAGATATTCAGCCGGGCAAGGGCAGCGTGTCATGCCACGGCCAGGGCGCGATCGGGAAATGGGGCAACATCAGGATTACGCGCAGCCTTGCGCTCAAGTGAGCGGGCCGGAAGATCGATCGTAGAATTCGCCGGAATTGCGCATATAAATTTAACGGTAGCGAACTTTGACGCGTGCGAAGCCTTCTATGATCGCAGGATACGCCGCTATCACTCATTGCGAAGATCCTGACGGCACGCGGATTGAGATGAATTACCGCCCCGCCGAGGGCTGGCGGGCTGTGGCGGCCAGTGCGGATGTGATCGCGAAAGCATCGCGGTGAGTCTTTCCGGCAGTAGGGCCGCCGTCCCGGCGGCCTCTTGCATGCGCGATATCCGTGACCGGCGAGACGCCGGCCCTGAAGATCTGTGTTTATATCGTTCGGTCAGGTGCCCGTCGAATTGAATCACTCATCTTGCGGCCAAACCCAGGCGTACGATTCGATTCCCGGCCATCGCTTGGACGGATTAGCTCGGATGTATTGCAGCTTTTCAACACATTCATCTTCGCTGCGCAACGCTCTATCGAAATATTCGTGTTGCCAAATCGCACCAACGCCGGTTCGATTCTTCCGGATCGCGTGAGCAGTGAACGACTTCCACGAGTGCACGATCTGTTCGAGACTGAATTCCGGGAATGGAACCACAATTGTATGCACATGATCGTTCATTATGACCAACGCGATAATCTCGTAACGAACGCCTATAAAATGGCGAATCGCGTGTGCCACGATCGTCTGCTCCGTGGAATCAAGTTCTCTTAGCCCCTGCGCGAGGCGCCAAGTCACAAAATAGTTTGCGCGATCCGCACGCCAATGTGGCAGATGCCGCCGATAGAAACGGAATCGCGAATCCTCCTCCGCCATTGTGTTCTCCCTCTTTCAGTAGGGCCGCCGTCCCGGCGGCCTCTCGCACGACAATCTGCGACCGGCGAGACGCCGGTCCTACTGAAGAAAATGATGCCACCCTTACTTTGCGCCGGGGAAATGCAGGGTGAAGCCGCCGTCCACCATGATCGTTTGCGCGGTCAGATAGCTCGCTTCGGGCAGGCAGATCAGGCAGGCGATGGCGGCGACTTCTTCAAGCGTCGGAAGGCGCTTTATCGCTGAGCGCTCGGCGCATCGACGCTGAAATTCTTCGTAGGCGTCGCCCAGATATTGCGCGTAATAGCGCGCGGAGTCGGTGTCGATATAGCCGACGTTCATTCCGTTGACGGTTATTCCCCGCGGCCCCAGCTCGAAAGCGAAATCGCGCACCATGCTCTCGAGTGCGGCTTTCGCCGCGCCCAGCACGCCGTGGCCGGGTAGATTTCGGATCGAATCGATACCCGAGATCATCAAGATGCGTCCGCCGTCGCCCATCACCTTCGACGCTTCCTGAACCGCCGCCAGAAACCCGCCGACGCTCAGGTTGAAAGTGCGCAGGAGATTGTGAGGCTTGGATTCGAGCAGCGGCTTGAATGCGGTCGCGGCAGCGTTGGCGATAAGGATATCGACCCGTCCGAGTTCCGCCGCCGTTCCCGCGACCATCGCGCGCACCTCGGCGTCATTCTCAAGATCGGCCTTGATCAGAATTGAGCGCGGCGCGATTGCGCGCACCATTTCGAGCGTGCGCGCAGCGCTGTCCTCGTCGCGCCGATAGTTCATCGCGACCGTTGCGCCGAGTTCCGCCAGCCGCTTCGATAACGCGCGTCCAAGACCGCGCGTTCCGCCTGTAACGAGCGCCACTTTCCCCTTTAAGTCATGCATGGCGGGGAAGATTAGCACGCGAACCGGCGCACGGGAAAAACCCGATCTGGCCCGGCTCCAGGCTACGCGCGCGGGTAAAGCGTATGCCTGATATCGGCCTCGCGCGGGTCGCGGATCGGCGTGCCGTCGGCGCGCAGCATGCGCCAATTGAAATCCGGATGTTCAACCTGGAGCACGATTTCATTATCGGCAAGATCCGCAGGCGTCGCGCATGCGACGCGGCCCGATTCGCCCGTCACCGCCGCCGCGATCACGCGATCGTCTTTGCCGCGCACGACGACGCGCGCGCCCGCAACCGGAGGGCGCTCGCCGCCGGGCAGATGATCATTGTCGAGCACGGTCACGCGCAGGCTGCGCATATCGCGGGTGCGCTCGGGCTCGACCGCGAGATCGCGCAGATAGATGAGCGGTTCCGCATACACGCCTTTCAAGCCGGCGCTGCGCGGCTCGGCCGCCGGATTCGCCTTGAGCTCGATCCGCTGCGCCGCCATCCCGTGGTCCGAAGTCAATACGAAGAGCGTCGAATCGAAGATACCGCGCACGCGCAGCGTGTCGAAGATCTTTCCGATTCGCGCGTCGGTGCGCATGATCGCCTCGCGCAGGCCCGCGTGATGCGGCCCGTAGTCGTGACCGGCGCCGTCGGTCAGCACAAATTCGTGCGCGACGAATATCGGCGGCGTGTCGCCGCAATGTTCAAACAGGGTCAGCATCTGCGCCATCCCGCGCACATCGACGATCTCCTCGCGATGCATTCCGGGCAGCTTGTCCGCCATCCAGCGCGGACTCACGTCGCTCGACATCTCCTGAGTAAGCGCTTTGAGACGCGCCTTGTCGCCGACGATACGATGCTCGAACACCGCGTGATCGGCGCCGCGCCCCTGCGGCTCATGAATCGACGCGGTAATTGCGCCCGGGCCACGCACGCGTTTGAACGCCTCGTACAGCGTCTCGACTTCGAGGTTAACGTAGCCTTCGCCATCGTAGATGTTTCCCTGGATCGGCACGGTCTGGCGATGCTCGCGCAGATGAAAGGTCGGATTGACGACGTCGTGATGGCCGCACCATGCGCCAGTTAGAATCGTCGAATGACTCGGCCACGTGATGCTGGGGAAGTTGACGATCGAGCCGTGCGAGAGCATCGCGCCGCCGTCCACGAGTGCCGCGAGGTTCGGAATCGCCGCGCGATTATTCTCAAGCTGCCAGATCAACTCGGTATGCGACAGACCGTCGAGCAAAATCAAATAGACCCGCTCGGGCGAGGTCGCATCCGCATCGATAAGATCGCGTAAAACAGCGCCATCCTGGCGTTTCAGAAGAGTGCGCGCGGGCATCCCGGCCGGACCACGGCCGTCAATTTCCGGAAACCGCATCAGCGTGGCGATCGTCGGCGCAATATCGACGTGGCGCGACGCAAGCTTGAAGCGCCCCCTCCTTACTCCCGGACCGCTAAACACCAGGGGAGCGCGTGATTGCACGACATCGAGCGCGCCGTGCTGCCCCGGCTGAAGCCCGTAAGCATAGGCTTTGGGGCTGACAGCCAGGTCCGGTCCGCGCGGGCTATCGAACAACTGCGCGAGCCGCTCATACGCATCAGGATGGGTCAGCGTGTGCGGCTCGAAGTAGGCGTGATTCGGATCGTTGGCGGGATTGCCGGAGAGGCCCGCGGCCTCGAGCTCTTCGGCAATTGTCGCAACGGCGAACGGATCCTGCCGCGCAATCGGGTTGTCGCCGACCTGCTCGATCACCTCGAAGCTGAGCGCTCCGTTGGAGTCGCGATAGCGCTTGAAGCGGATCATTCCGCCGCGAGACCATACTTCGTACGCGCCGCCGCGCCAGGTTGCGACCAGATCGACGTGGTCGGCCGCGCGAGTTTCCTTGAGCAGGGCAAGAATTGCACGGTCGCCGGATTCGTACTGGTTGGGGTCGAGACCCTGGCCGCCGGGGCGCTCAGGGCCATGTTCGATTAAAGTGGAATTCGGCATGACGCGACATTGTTGCGCTCAACGCGAACGAGTGCAAAAGCGAAAATGCACGCTTTAACCGGCACTGTGCTCCATACGTA
Organism: Binataceae bacterium (SeqCode); assembly: GCA_050736695.1. Taxonomy (GTDB): domain Bacteria; phylum Desulfobacterota; class Binatia; order Binatales; family Binataceae; genus JBARDN01. Next base: position 42,582 of record JBOHWH010000116.1, read on the forward strand.
ACCCTGCATTTGATTGCAGCCCTGATTGGAATCTCGCCATACTGTGACGCTCGCAATCATTTCGAGGAAGTGTGGCAATGGCATCTGTTGACGACGCATCAATCGAGTCACGCATCGGCAAGGGCACCAAGGCTTCCGGCAAGCTTCACTTCAAGGGGCCGGTCCGGATCGAAGGCGAGGCTGAAGGCGAGATTTCCGGCGATGAGGTGATCATCGCGAGTGGCGCGGTCGTGAGCGCGCGGATCTCCGCCGGCAAGGTCACGATCGCGGGCGCCTTCAGCGGCGAGGTGACCGCGCGCGAACGCGTCGAGCTGCTCGCTACCGCACGCGCGCAATGCACCATCAGCACGCCAAGTCTGATTCTCAATGAAGGCGCGACCTTCGACGGCGATTGCAAGATGCCGCGAACGCGAGCGGCGGCCTGATTCGCTATCCGCGCGAGGGTTCGAGCAGAATCGCCTCCGAGCCGCGGTCGTCACGCCGGCGCACGATCGTGCCCGCCGCGTCGATCTCTATTTCCTCGCGATCGCCCATCCGCGGTTCGTAAATCCATCGCAAGCCTTGGCCGTCGGCGCACCGCACCGATTGCTTGTTCGAGTCCGCAACGAGGGTGGCGGGATCGATCGCTGCGACACGCCCGGTCCATCGCGTCTGCCCACGCGCACGGATCCGCGCGATAATCAGCGCGCGAAAGATAACCAGGTCCGCGTCGATTTCCTTAAGCCGTCCGAGCTTTGCCGTCACCGTGTTGCGACCGCCCATCGCGGTGATTTGACCGCGCAGCAGATCTCCTACCGCTTCATACCTGGCACTGCGGTTAAACGGCCCGCGTGTGTAGCTTAGCGTGACGGAAGCGATACTCGAGTCGGCGGCGAGTTCGGCGCTGACTTCGTAGCGATTCGCGTTGTCCGGAAAACGACGCTCGCCCGCTATGCGATGCCCGTCGAAGCTTAAGTCCTCGAGCGCCAGCAGCGCACCGCCGCGCCGGATCTCATAATGAAAGTTGCCTGCCGGGAGAATCATCTGAGGAGCCGCTACCATCGTCCGATAAATTGGCTTTGCGCCGCTGCCTGCACGCTAACCGCCGCCGCGGGATTGGACAAGTTCACGGGTGCAATGCTAAGCGCGAGCTTACGCGACGATTCGCACCGCGCGGTATCTGTCTTCAAAAAACTGGTCAGGAGAAACTCGGCAATGGATTGGCAGGAGTATTTTCGAGCGCATCATCTCACCCACGAACAGGCCGCACGGCTGGTAAAGCCCGGCATGCGGATCGATTTCCCGCTTGCCGCCGCCGCTCCGATGCAGCACGCGATCGGCGCGCGCGCCGCGGAGCTCGAAGGCGCCGTCGATGTGCGAATAAGTGCGCCGACGGCGGATCCGGGATGGCTCTCGCAGGATCTAGGCGCCAAGTTTCGTCTCGAATTTGAATTGTTCATCGGCAATCTTGCGCGTCCGCTACACGACCGCCGTCAGGCCACTTATCTGCCCAACCTGTTCTCGACCCAGTTCAAGGCGCACGACGAACGCCCCGCCGAAGACAAGCCGATCGATATCGCGTTCATCAACGTCACCCCGCCGAACTCGAAAGGCTATGTCAGTTTCGGACCGCATCAATGGAACAAGCGCGGCTACGCGCGCCGGGCCAGGATGGTTATCGCTGAGGTTGACCGCAACCTGACTCGCACCTACGGCGACGTCTTCATGCACGTGAGCGAGTTCGCATGGTTCGTCGATTCGACCGCGGCGCCGGGAGATCCCGCGGTCGTGGAGCGCGAACTTGCCCGGATGGACGACCAGAAGCGCGCCGGGATGCGCGCCGCAATCGACGAAGCCGGAATCGATCGGATTTTCCCGATCGTTCAATACCTCCAGCGGATGTCGGTGCCGGATTTGCGCGTGCTGCTCGGAATCTCGCCGCCGCCCAAAGAGTACGAAGCGATTGCCGGCTACCTGTCGGAAGTGATCGAGGACGGCGTGACGATCCAGATCGGCGTCGGCGATCCGAGCGCGCAGATGCCGCGCCTGGGCGCGTTCGATTCCAAGCACGATCTCGGACTGCATACCGAGATGGTCGCGCCCGGAATCGCGCGGCTGGTCGATCGCGGAGTAATCAACGGCCGGCGCAAAAGCAGCCATCGCGGCAGAGCGGTTGCCGTCGCATGGACCGGTTCCGATCCTGAAGACCTCAAGATCGTCGACGACAATCCCGCCTTCGAGCTCTACGACCCCGAATATGTGCTCAATATCGGCACCCTGATGGGCAACTTCCGGCAGACCTCGATCAACAATGCGCTTGGAATCGACCTGACCGGCCAGATTACCGCCGAAACTGTCGTGGGCGGCAGGATGATCAATGGCACTGGCGGCCAGCCCGAGATGCATATGGGCGCGTTTCTGTGCCGTGGCGGACGTTCGATCACCTTAATTCACTCGACGGCTCTGGGCGGCGCTGTCTCCCGTATCGTTCCCCGGCTGGAAGAGGGCGCGCTGGTCACCATACCGCGTTTTTTTGCCGATACTGTTATCAGCGAGTACGGAGTCGCGCGGTTACTCGGTAAAAACCACAGGGAACGGGCTTACGAGCTAATCGCGATCGCGCATCCTGACCATCGGGCGGAGTTGCGCGCGGCGGCAGTCCGCCTTTTTGGCTGATTACCATACATCTTATTACTTCTTACGCAATATCAAGATACCCATTGATGGGATAATCCTACACAGAGGCTGATGTGGCGGCTTTGAACGCATTAATAGTATGATTTGACCATAGGAAGTCAAATATGCTATCGTACGGGTGCGTAAAACAAAGCCTAGAGCGATGGGAGAAACGCCAGACTCATGCCGACTGCCGCAAAGGTTCTTACCGTAAATGAACTCGCGGAATACTTGCGCGTTCATCGCTCTACTATCTACCGGCTCCTCAAGAAGGGTCAACTGCCGGGCTTCAAGATTGGAAGTGACTGGCGATTTAACGTCGAGGTTATCGACGATTGGCGCTTGCGCCAAGGCGCAGGTCTGCTGATTGATGCCGCGAACGAACCCGAAGCGAACTAAGGGCCGAGATGGGTTCGCGAAGGATCCTGCCGGGGCGCGCTCAATCCGGCGGATAACTTTTTCGCAACCCGGTTAAGCGCTAGAGTTGTCGGTCGATGCCGACCGACGTATCCAATAAAACCAGATATTTCACCGAATCCGTCATCCGCGAGATGACGCGGCGGGCGCTCAAGTCCGGCGCGGTAAATCTTGCCCAGGGCTTTCCCGACTTCGCCGCGCCGTCCGAGCTCAAAGAGGCAGCCAAGCGCGCGATCGACGACGAGTACAACCAGTACGCGATAACCCACGGCTCGCCGAACTTCCGCGCGGCGATTGCGGACAAGGTGCGCTCTTACAACGGAATCGCGTGCGACGCCGATCGTAACGTGACCGTCACCTGCGGCGCGACCGAGGCGATGGTCGCCACGATGCTCGCGATTGTGAATCCGGGCGACGAGGTAGTCATCTTCGAACCCTTTTACGAGAATTACGGCCCCGACGTGATATTGGCGGGCGCGTCGCCAAAGCATGTCGCGCTGCGCAGTCCCGGCTTTTCGATCGATCGTGCCGAGCTGGAAGCCGCATTCAGCCCGCGCACCAAAGCGATCGTCGTCAACACGCCGAATAATCCAACCGGCAAAGTTTTCACGCGCGCCGAACTCGAAATGATCGCGGCGCTATGCAACCGCTACGACACGCTGGCGATCACCGACGAGATCTACGAGCACATCATCTACGGCGGCGCGCGGCATATCTCGCTTGCGACGATGCCCGGGATGGCCGAGCGGACGATCACGATTAGTGGCCTGTCGAAGACCTACTCGATCACCGGATGGCGCCTTGCCTACGCGATCGCGTCCGAACGCATCACGTCGGCGATCCGCAAGGTGCACGATTTCCTGACCGTCGGCGCGCCGCATCCGCTGCAAGAGGCGGGAGCGGTCGCACTTCGTTTGCCGGAGTCGTTCTACACGGAGCTATCCGCGATGTACGAACGCAAGCGTGCGGCGTTGCACTCCGCGCTGACAGCAGCGGGACTCAGATGCACCAATCCCGCGGGCGCATATTACATCATGGCGGATATCGGGCATCTTGGATTCAAGGACGATTTCGCCGCCGCCGAGTTTCTGCTCGATGAAGTCGGAGTCGCCGCCGTCCCCGGTTCGAGCTTCTATCATCGCCCCGAACTGGGCCATCGCCTGCTGCGCTTCACCTTCTCGAAGAGCGACGAAACCATCGCCGCCGCCGCCGAGCGCCTGGCCAAGCTGTCGGAAAAACTCGCACCCATGCGCCGCTAAGATTTGGTCCGGCATAGTTGCCAGGAATGCGGAAGACGAGAGCCCTCGCGATAAAGAGGCCGCCGGGACGGCGGCCCTACCGCGGGAAGAACTCAGTAGGACCGGCGTCTCGCCGGTCAATCCGAACTCAGCAACCATGGCACGACCTGCGGATCTGGATTAGAGCTTCAATGGAAGTTTCAGAGAAACCGGCGCCAGTACTGGTAATGATTCACAGCCCATTGATTGGACCTGCGATCTGGCGACGGTGCGGCGACCTGTTGCAGCGCAAAGGATGCCAGGTTCGGATACCGTCGCTCGCTGATTTAGTCGCCGGCGGTCAGCAACGCGATCGCTACGCTGCCCCAAGCCTTCGGCTTTCGCGCCTTTCCGCCAGATTGACCGGGATGTTAAAAGCCTGCCTCGCCGCTAGGCGGCGCGGCCGTGGGTGTTGTCTTTGCCGCCGCGGATCACTCGCAGTTGCGGGCGCTCGATTCCGCCCGAAATATAGACCAGCACGGTCCATGCGCTGCGCGTGTAGGGGAAGCACACGAGGACGCTCGCAACCGCGATCACCGACAGAATCACGAGCTGCGTGAGATCGGACAGAGTGGTCGTCCAATCCAGAATTGCCCAGCAGACCAGGAACGCTCCCGCCGCAACCGCGTAGTCGAGATACATCGCGCCGAGCGACTCGCCGGGGTCTTTCCAGAAGATTGCGTGACAGGACGGGCAGGCGCGATTCATGTGGAAGTGCGACGCGAAGACCGCGCCTCTGCCACACACGGGGCAGCGCCGATGAAGCGCCCGACCGATGAGCAGCGATGCACTTTCCCGTGCCACATAATTTATTTTACTCAAGCGCCGCGATGAATCCAGAGAAAACCTGCGCGCGTTCCTTAGCGTCCGATATTATTGGGATTTCGGCGCGGATGCGGCCGCAGGCGCAGAGGCTGCGAGCGCGGGCGCGGGGGTTCCCGGTTGCGAGGTAAACCCCTCCGGTAGATCGCGCATCGGCGTGACTCGAATCGCACAGATTTTGCCGGAGTCGAACTTCGCCTGCGTGGGGCGCGAGAACCCTACCCGTGCGAGCAAATACTTGCGCGGCATGTCGCTTTCGATCTGCTCGAGTGCGGCGGGATCGGTCGTGATTTCCGCCGTGCCGATAAATGCCGGGCCGGTCCTGCTTCCAATCCAGATCAGTGCGGGGCTGCCACGCCGGATGCGCTTGGCCTTCCAGCTTTGCGGACCGGTCTGAATCAGCGCGCGGTTATCCTTATCGGCGACGAACCAGACCGGCGCCGCGTTGCTCTGATTGCCGTCTTTGCGGACCGTCGCGATATAGATGAGCTTGGCCGAGGCGAGCGCGGCCGCGTCACGCGCCGACGCTGCCGCCCGCGCGGCGGTCGCAAAGTTCAGCGCAAGGAAGATCGCCGCGAGCATCATGACGATCGCGAATTTACGGCTGGTTCGATTCGGCTGCTTCATTCGATACTCCCTGCGATAAGTTGCGGCGGCTTTAGTCGCCGAGAAACCGGCGGCGCACGAATACCTCGCCCAGAAAGAGCGCGATTGCAAGCGGCAGCAAAAGCGAATCCGCATTGCGGCGCACCGTGATCTTGCGCCCGCGATGCCGTATCAACGACGCAGGCGACGGATCGAACTCGCCGCCAGTCGCGCGCGCAAGCCGCCGCAGCAGATCGAGATCGGGCGGACGCAGCCGCAACTCCGCCGCGTCGGCCGGCATCGCACCGGCCGAGGCGAACTCGCGATGCGCCAGTGCCTGTTCGACGTCACCAGCTTTCACCATCAGCGTTGCCACGTATTTTCCGCGCGGCAGCGGTCCGACCTCGCCGGTGTAGAGAGATAGATCGGTTTGCGTCATCGGGATGTCGCGCGCATGGCCGGGACCCGTGATACGGCAAACCAGGTTGGGCGCGGGCTTGGTGTCGGCCTTTTCGGCCTCGACCGTGACGGCGCCGTCGGGTGCGGTGCGCATCCGTACCGCGAACATCCCGGGCGCGCCCTCGCGCATCGTCCATCCGACGAGTTGCGACCAGAATTGCGCGTAATGATTCCATCTGATCCAGCTAAGCGTCGCGAGCGAGTCCGGATCGGCCGAAAAGATCGCCGCCCGTCCGAGTCCGTACTGCCACGCGGCGAGCAGCGGTGAGCCTTCGGCCGCGCGCGTGACGCTGAGCGCGACAATCGCGCCCTCCTTGGCTTTGGTCGAGGCGTAAAAATCGATCGGCGGAATATCCTTCGCCGCGATCCCCGACAAAATCGAGCTCCGCGGCCCTTCCACCACCGAGGTGCGGCCCGCGCCGCGCCGGTTCATCGCCTGGCGAGTCAGGCCGACCAGGAGCAGCGGCAGCTTTTCGATATCCTGCACGCGATAGAAAACACCGCCGGTCGCCTGCGCAAAATCCTGCAGCAGACGCAGATTCTCGAGGTCGGGTCCGATTCTGATCGTCGAGACCGGAATCCGATCTTTCTCGAACTGCGCAATCAGCGCGTCATGGTCGTGATACTGCCGATTGGTGTCGCCGTCGGTCAGCAGGATCACCTGGCGGACCGGAACACCGCTGTCGAGAATCTCACGCTGCGCAATCTCGAGTGCGTCCTTGAAGTCGGTGCCTCCGCCCGGCTGCAAGCGCTCGATACGCGCCTCCAGATCGCTGCGATCTTCGCCGAGCGGCTGCAGATGACCGAGCACGTAGGGCTGCGAATCGAACGCGATCACGCCCGCATAATCGGTATCGTCGAGCTGGCGCAAAAGTGCGATCGCCGCCTGCTTGGCGTAGCGGATTCGTTCGCCGTCGCGCACCGCCGGATAGCGCGAGTCGTAGCTCATCGAGTTCGAGCGATCGATACACAAATAGACCGCGATCGGCTCGCGCGAGGGCGGCGGCGGCTGCTGCTCGAAGGTTATCGGCAAGGTCTTTTCTAAATCGCCGCCCTTGTAGTGCTCGTCGCGCAGCGCCTCTCCGGTCACAACGAGCCCGCCGCCGAGTTCCGCCACGTAACGATTGAGCGCGTGTTGCACCGGCGCGGGCAGCGACGCGGCGGGAGCGTCATCGAGCACCACCAGCTGATAGGGCAGATAATCCTCGGCTTTGGCGGAGAGCCCGCGCGGCGCGATCATCTCGACGCCGTAGTGCCGCAACCGCAGTGCATCGAGCAGGCTCTCGGGCCGGCTCTCCGAGGCGACGAGGACGCGCGGCGCGCCGGCCACCGAAAGCGCGGTCTCGGCGCGCGGATTGATCGCGTCGAGCGAGGGCGCCACGGTCAAATCCGCGCTCATCAGGTACGCGCCCGCGCGATCCATCTTGTAGGGCAGCTCGAAGCGGTTCATCCCCTGATGCAACGTCACGTGCTGGCCGCCGACTGCATCGCCGTCAAGGAGCAGGCGCACCTGCGCATCGACCGGATCGGGCGCTTCGCTTTCGATCGCGAGATCGAAGCTGAATTGCTCCTCGGCGCGCAGGTTTTGCGGCGCCTGAAACCCGGTCAGCGCCACACGCGCCACCGCCGAGGGAGGCGGCGCAGCGGTATAAATTCGCGTGTCGTCATCGACCAGTGCGGGAATCTCCCCGGCGGCCGAGCCGCGCGTCTGATTGCCGTCACTCAAGAGCAGGATTCGGCGGTCGGCCTCGGCCGAGAACAGGCTCTGCGCGGCGGTGAGCGCGGCGGCGATATCGGTTGCGCCGCGATCAGGTGCCACGTGAAACTCGCCGAGCAGACGCGGATCCGAAAGCGGCGCTGCCAGGCGCGCGTCGCGGCCGAAACCGATCGCGCCAATCCGATCGCGCGGGTCCATCGCACGCGCCGCCGCGCGCACCCGCGAGTGCATCCAGGCGAGCTGATCGGGCGCGATCGAGCGCGAGTCATCGAGCAGCGCGACGACCTCAACTCCGCGCGCTGGAATCGACGCGGTAATGCGCAGTCCCGCGAGCATCGCGATCAGCACCGCAAGACATCCAAGCCGAAACGCAGCCGACGCCAAGCCCGCAAGGTATACGCCGCGGCGCAGCGCGACCAACGCCGGATAGGCTACCAGCGGCGCCAGCGCGAACAGCCAAAGCATCGCCGGCCGGTCAAACATGGGTGACACCCCATCGCCGGGCATGTCTTACCAGGATGATCGATTCGAAAACGAATGCGCCCGTCGCAAGCGCGATCAAAATAAACCCGAGCGGATAAACCTGCTTCGGTCCGGTCTCCGGTGCCGACGCGGACGCTGCCGCCGAACTTGGCGCGGGCGGCGTTTCGTGCGCCGCCGCCAGGTCGGATTCAGCCGCGTCGTAGTAATTGGCAAACACCATTGCGCGCGTGCCTTTCGACTCGACGACATAGCGCCCCGCCTCGAGCGGGTGCAGCTTCACTCGTCCCCACTTATCGGGCCGCAGGGTCTCGCTGGAGCCGTCAGGCAGTGTGACTGGCGCGGCGCCGGAAACCGCCAGGGTAACGAACGCGCCGGTCGGGATGATTTGGACTCCGGCCGCCGCGGTTAGATGCCGCACCACGTTCACAACCGCGATCAGCGCGTCGAGCCGGTCGGGATCGAACAGAAAATGGTTCCGCACATCGAATGCGATCACTCCGACCCGCCCGCCCGGAACCTCGCCGGCTCCGACGATCGGGATCACCGCGGCCGCGCGTCCATGCGTCGCGTAACCGAGGGTTTCCATCCATTCCGGAAACTGCATGACCCGAGTCGGGCCGAGGGCGGCGGCCGCGCCGGCGGTGGGTTCGACGCCGCGCTCGGAACTCATCGCAGCCGAGCGCACAGTCGCATCGATCCGCAGCCCGGGAAACTTTACTCCGTAGGAATTCGATACCGGAGGAAACAACAGCAAGATCGATTCGGCGTCGATTCCGCGCACAAAGGAATCGTGCATCACAGCCAGATCATACGGCTTCGAGTTCTTCGCCGGCGCGAACTTGGCCGCGCTGGCGGTCTCAATCTGGAAATTCGGATTGATCGCAAGCAGCACCCGCGCGAGATCGGCGCGCACTGCCTCATCCGGCGAGAGCACGATCACTCGCGCGGCGGCGTCGGAGCGCGCGATTGCCCAGCGCTCGTTGTCGGCGGCGATAGCGTCTTCGGTGAGAATTCGCGCGTGTACGATACCGCCCGTTCTCAGCGGACCGAACGGCACGTACGCCTGCTCGCGCGGCGCAAGCATCAGCGGCTGCCGCATCAGTTCCGTGCCGTCCAGGTCAACCGCGAAATCGATCAGATGCGGCGACGCGGAAAAATTGCGCAGCACCGCGCGTCCGCGCGTCGAATCGAGTGTTCCCGGATCGAGCTCGGCGATCGCAAGGTTGCCGTCGTCGTGGCCGATACGATGAACCCGCACGGCGGCTTCGCCCACGCCGCCACCGATAGCCTCGGCGGGAGGAATGCGATCGGTGAACAGATCGATCTGCGACGATCCTCGCGCGCGGATGATTGCGGCGCTGAGCGCAGCCGTCTTGGCCGCCACCGCGAGCGGCTCAAGACGCCCGATAGCAGCTCTGACCGCCGCGAGATTTCCCGTCTGAGGGGCGGGGACCTGTGCCTCGAGCGCATAAGAGATCACGGTGAATTCGTCGCCGGCCGGAGCCTTCGCGATAATCTCGAGCGCGGCGCGCCGTGCCTCGTCGATACGCGAGGTTCCGTCCTCGCGCGCGCTCATCGCCGCGCCCAGATCGAACACCAGCGCGTGGCTGTGTCCGCGCCCCGCGCGCGCCGGCATCATCGCGTACATCCCCGCTATCGCCAGAACTAGCGCGGTGAGCCCGGCGACTTCGAGCCAGAACAGCGGATCGAGCCGGACGTGACGCACGCTCGCGACCGGCGCGGGCGCTTCGTCGAACAGCATCAGGCTCGAAACCTCGAGCGTGGGACGCGAGCGCGAGCGCAAATAGATCAGCACCAGCACGCCGATTGCCAGCGCCCAGAGCAGGTTGCGCGGATCGAGAAAGCCCATGGGCTACCTGACCACGCCCAGCGCGGCGATTTCGCGCTCGATAAATGTCTCCAGACTCGCGGCGCCGAATGCGTGCGCGTAAACGATTCCGCGTCCGGCGCAGAACTCGCGCAAACGCGCGGAAAGTTCTTCGACTTTGCGCCGGCATGCGGCGCCGGCCTCTGGACCGAAGACGGTTTCGCGGGTCTCACCGGTCTCGGCGTCGCGCACGCGGACCAAGCCGGGTGGATATGCGCCGGTCGATTCGATTTCGCCCATCACGTGCACGACTTTGACTTCGTGGCGCGCCAACACCAGCCGCGCGAGCGCATCCTCGTAGTCGGTATGGCTGACCAGGAAATCGGAAATGACAATAACGATTCCGGCGGGACGGCGATGATGCAGCAGGTCATCGGCGGCCGCGCCGATTCGCGTCTGGCCGCCGCATTTGACCGCGGCGACGAACGGCTTGAAGTCGAGATAGGATTCGCGGCGGCGATGAAACGTGGTCGCGTCCAGATGCATTTCGCCGCGGCGCATCGCGAACGCCACCATCCGCGCCGGATCGTTGTCGCTCATGCCGACGTAGGCAAGCGCCGCGCCAAGGGCCAGTGCCAATCCGAGCTTGTCGTCGCGCGCGGGAAACGCCATCGAGGCGCTCGCATCGATCAGGATCGTTATCTCGACCTGGCGGTCGGCGCGAAAGGTGCGAATCGAAAGCTGATCGAGCCGCGCGTACGCGTTCCAATCGAGGAAGCGCAGGTCGTCGCCGGCGGCGTAGTCGCGAAAATTTTCCGGTTCGATGCCAAGCCCCTGCACCCGTCCAAGCGTGCGATTACCGGCGCGGACCGTGCGGGCGCGCTTGATGCCCAGCACCAGCCGGTCCAGCTTCTTCAGGAACTCGGGCTCGAACGCGCGCGCCTCGAGCATCAGTGAAACCTCAACCGCGGGCCGCGCGGGCGGATTTGATCACACGCTCGACAATCTGCGGCGCCTCGATTCCGTCGGAATGCGCGGCGTAGTTGAGCATGATGCGATGAGCCAGCGCGGCTACCGCCACCGCTTCGATATCTTCGCGCGCAACGTTGGCGCGCCCGTCGAGCAGCGCGCGCACCTTGGCGCCCATGATCAGCGCCTGCGCGCCGCGCGGGCTCGAACCGAACATGACGTATTTATTGACCATCTCGTCATGCATCGAGCGCGGCGATTCGCCGACGTAGCGTGAATGTTCAGGCTGGGTCGCGCGCACGATTCGCGCCGCGTACTGATCCATCGCGGGCGCCGCAATCACCTCGCGCACCAGCTTCTTTAGCGACTCGATCCGCGCGGTCGCCTCTGCGCCGGTAAACACCGGCGCGACTCCAGCCTCTTCCGGGCCGGTGGTCGAGGAAATTATCCGCACCAGTTGCTCCTCATCGGGGTAGTCCAGGCGCACCTTGAACAGAAACCGATCGAGCTGCGCCTCGGGCAGCGGATAGGTCCCTTCCATCTCGATCGGATTGAGCGTCGCCATCACGAAGTACGGCGGCGCCAGCGGATAAGTGACGCCCGAGACCGTAACCTGCAGTTCCGCCATCGCTTCGAGCAGTGCCGATTGCGTCTTGGGTGTAGCGCGATTGATTTCGTCGCCGAGCAGAATATGGCAGAAGACCGGACCGGGCTGAAACGTGAACTCACGCCGCCCGTCTTCGCCCGACAGAATCACGCGCGTGCCGGTGATGTCGGCGGGCATCAGATCGACGGTAAACTGGATCCGATTGAAGCTCAGATCGAGCGCCAGACCCAGCGTCTTGACCAGCGTGGTCTTGCCGGTCCCCGGCACGCCCTCGATCAGCACGTGTCCGCCCGCGAACAACGCCGAGAGCAGCTCCTCGACCGCTTGCTCGTGCCCGATAATAACCTTATGAATCTCCGCCTGAACGCGCCGGAAGGTCCGCGCGAAATCGGCCACGGTTGGAGATTCGAGGGCCGCCAACTCGCTCATCGCTCAAACACCCGCTGGATCGTGGTTCGATCTTCGTCCGGAACCGCCGCGCGCGCGATCGGCTCGTCGGGCTGCTGATTCGCGTTGAGCGGCGTGCGAACTTTGGGCGGCAGATAAGCCTGTCCGGCGCCTTTGGCGCCATGCTCCATCGCGCGCGCCTCGATCGAGATCTCGAAGCCCTCGGTGCTCATTTTGGAATCCGTGGGCGCGCCGAACAGGCTGTCCGGATCGACGCCGATTCCATGCGCAGAGCCTCCGTTGCCGGTCTGATCGCCGCGGCTGTCGGCAGTGTCATGCGCCGAATCGGTTTTCGGGGCGTCTTCGGAGTTGCTCATGCCGCCAGTCTCGAAATTGCCCGGATGATCATCGGAGGGTTGCTCCGGCAGTTGATCGTGAGCGGATTTGTCGATCGGCGGCAGAGGGATATTTTCCTCGCCCGACGGATGTTCGCGCTTGAACTGGCCGGCGGTGTCGCTTCGGCGATGCCCGCTGCGAAGCGTGGAATCGTCGCCGCGCGGATTGTTCGCGCGATCTCCGCCCGCATCGGCGAGCTTGAGCGTCAGCCTCTGTTTGCGCGCGGACGAATCGCCGCGCAACTTGCCCTGCACGTGGCTGGCCAGTGTGCGCGCGCGGTTGAGAATGCCGCCGGAAGTTTCGCCGCCGGTCGCCTCGGAGCCTGACCCCTGGCGCGCTAGCTTCGCCTCGAGCTTGCTCATCGTGGCCGAATCCGCCTGCATCTCCAGGCCGCCGCTGTCGCCCGGATCGGCGGGACGCAGATGAAGATCATCCAGATCCATAATCACGTCCGCCGCCTGATCGTTCTCGGCAAGTAGCGTCCGATGATGCGTGCGGGCGACCGGAATCAAAATCATCGCCGCAACCATCGCCCCGATCAGCATCCAGACCGAACGCTCAACGCGGCGATGCTCGATGCGCGCGGCGGCAAATTCCTCGCGATGCGCCAGTGCGTCTTCGACTACGTAAGACCAGAGCGCGCCCCGATTTGGATGCGCCGATACCTCGACAATCGTGGCGAGACGGCCCTTCAGCTCGGCCCGATCGTCTGCGACTTGCGCGGCGCCCACCGCGCTTGCGCGCATCGCCAATCCGATACGAACGGCTCTGACGATCACCGCGGCCGCGACAATCGAAACGAGCGCGCCGGTCGCGAGAAACATGAGCGGCGCAAACCAGTTTGCCGCCGCAAAAATTATCGTGCCGGCGATCAGCGCGGACGCGAGCACGCGAAACGCCACGTGCTGAATCGCAAGCGAATTGAGGCGGACTCGAAGGCGCCTCATCTGGTTTAAGATAGCGCCGAGTTTCTGGTCTGTGCGGGTTACTTGCCGGGGAAAAGACATCTGGGCGCGCGCAAATGCGCGCGAATAACCAGAATAAAGCAGCGCCTTCCGGCAGGCAACCAAAACTGTTGCAGGGGCCCCTCGCGAATCCCGCCGTATAGGTCGAACCGTTTCAGTCCTTCAGGCCCGCGTCCTCGCGCGCTCCCAGCGCGATCGCCGACCAATCCAGATCGGCGCGGCCCATCGCCAGAGCATGTACGAAGCGGTCGCGCAAAAGGCTCGCCGTCGGCATCGGAGCATTCACCTCGCGCGCGGTTCTGAGCACCAACTCGACGTCCTTGAGCCCGAGCGGAAGGCGGAACCCCGCGGGCGAATGACGCCGCTTGGCGATCGCGGCGCCGTAACCCTGATAGGCCGGACACGCGAACAGTGTCTGCGTCAGCATCGTGGCGACGGCGGCGCGATCGAGTCCCGATTTTTCGGCCATCGCGAACGCCTCGCCCATCGCCTCCATCGCGGCGGCCAGAAGAAAATTGCCGGAGATCTTCGCGACGCTTGCGGCCTCGGCCGATTCGCCGAAATCGAATACGCCCTGTCCGATCGCATCGAGGATCGGCGTCACCGTCTGCTTCGCTTGCGCGGCTCCTGAGATACAGATCCACAGCTTTTTTGCGGCGGCGGCTTCGGGACGGCCAAAGACCGGAGCCGCGAGCAGGATACTTCCCGCGGCGCGATGAACTTCCGCGAGCTTCCTAATCGTCGCCGGAGCGACCGTGCTCATCGAGAGATGGATTCCGCCGGGCGCGATTTTCGTTGCGAGCGCCGCGTCGCCAAGCACCAAGCCCTCGAGCGCCGCATCGTCGGCGACCATCGAGATGACTACATCGCCGGCGCGCGCGACATCTGCCGGATTCTTGGCAATTCGCACGCCCTTTGCGGCGAGCGGCGCCGCCTTGGATGCGGTGCGATTCCAGACCGTGAGCGAAAATCCCGCGGCGGCAAGGTTCGCCGCCATCGGGAAGCCCATCGAACCGAGACCGATAAATCCAATTTCAAGGCTCATGCACGAAGCCTAACACGCAGACGCGCAAGCCTGACAACAAAGCGGTTTCAGAGATAGCAAGTGATTTCTTTCTTACGGGTTTTCGTTGGTTCAACGCCAATGTGTGACGCCGATTCGCGGACAGGCGCGCTCGATCGGGCACTGGGTGCATCGCGGCGAGGTTGGATGACAGATTGTCTGCCCGAACGCGACCAGGATTCCGTTGTACTCGAGCCAGTAGCGGCGCGGCAGAATCTCGCGCAACGCCATCTCGGTTTTGTCGGGCGTCGGCGTCGCGACGAGGCCCCATCGGTTCGAGATGCGATGCACATGCGTATCGACGCAGATGCCGGGCTTGCGGTAGGCCTCCGTCACGACCAGATTCGCGGTCTTGCGCCCCACCCCCTTGAGCGTCAGCAGCGTATCGATATCGTCGGGCACCTTGCCGCCATGCTTGCCGATCAGGTCGCGGCATATTCCGCGAATCACTTTTGCCTTGGTGCGATAAAATCCCACCGGAAAAATCAGCCGCTCGAGCGTGCGCGCCGGAACCGCCGCAATCGCCGCGGGCGTCGCCGCGCGGGCGAACAGCCGCTGTGACGCGGCCGCGGTAGTCTGATCCTTGGTCCGCAGACTCAGGATGCAACTGATCAGAGTCTTGAACGGGTCGCGTGTCTGGATGCTGATAAACGAAACGATCGGCGCATTCCACCCCGGCGCCGCGCGCCGCAACACGCGCAGGACCGCGCCAATTCTGAGCGCGGAAAGCGGTGTCCGGATTACGAGTTTGCGCTCGGAGGAAACCATTGCGCGCGATCGATTCATCTGGACTCTCTTTCTATCACCACGCTGCCCGCGATGCGCAGGTTTGACGATTTGCGGGCAATCGGAATACTTCTACGGCGAGCGCGCTTATCAATGACAAATCGATTTCATCCTTTACCGCCGTTTTACACTTTGATCGTCGTCGCGATGCTGTCTGCCGCGCCCGCGGCACTCGCGCAGGCGGCGCGTGCGCCGCATCTGACTCGCGATACGGTGGTGACCAAGGCTCCGGCTCCGAAACCAATCGACTACGACAAGCTAACGCAGGAGGCGACCGCCTTCCTGTCGAAGTACATCCAGATCAACACCACCAATCCGCCGGGTAACGAACTGCCAGCGGCCAAGCTGCTGAAAGAAAAATTCCTGACCGACGGAATACCCGCGACCACCTGGGAGCCCGCGCCCGGACGCGGAATCGTTGCCGCGCGCCTGCACGGCATCGGAAAGCATCACAAGGCGCTCATCCTGCTGTGCCACATGGACGTGGTTCCCGCCAATCCCAAGGAATGGGAGGTGCCGCCATTTTCGGGCGAGGTCAAGGACGGCGTCATTTGGGGGCGCGGCGCGATCGACGACAAAGGCTCCGGCGTGGTCGAGATTATGGCGATGCTTGCGATCAAGCGCGCGGGTATCCTGCTCGATCGCGACGTGATCCTGGTCGCGACCGGCGACGAAGAAGAAGGCGGCAAGGTTGGCGCGGGATGGTTCGTCGATCGTCAGCCGAGCGTTTATGCCGACGCCGGCTACGTCCTCAACGAGGGCGGCGGAATCATGGACGCGCCCGGCGGCAAGAAGCTCTACGACGTGTCGGTGACCGAGAAGACTCCGCTGTGGCTGCGTCTGACCGCGACCGGACCCGCGGGACACGCCGCCGTTCCTCCGCCCGAGACGGCGGTCACCAAGCTGGTGCGCGCGCTCGCGCGGCTGGACGACTACCATGCACCGATTCGGATCATCGGCCCGGTTGAGAATTACTACCATACGATGGCCGAAATCACGCACGGGCCGCGGCAATGGCTCGATCTCTCGACCGCGCTCAGGGAACCTGCCTTCGCGCGGCAGTTTGTCTCGGTGCCGCGCCAAAACGCCGCTGTGCGCGACACCATCACGCCCACGGTGCTTTCGGCGAGCACCAAGACCAACGTTATCTCGGAGAACGCTTCTTGCGAGATCGATTGCCGGCTGCTGCCGGGAAGCGACCCAAAAAAGCTCCTGGCCACGATCCGGAAAGTGATTGACGACAAGGACATCCATATCGACGTGATTTTGAATTTTCCGCCGGTCTCATCGCCGCAAAGATCCGAGCTGATGACCGCGATCCAGGCGCTGGCCAAGAACGACGGCAAGGCGCAGGTGGTGCCGACGATGATCTCCGGATTCACCGACAGCCACTATTTCCGCCAGAAGAACCTCATCGCCTACGGCTTCATGCCGATCAGCGTCACCAGCGACGAAGCGCACGGCGTCCATGGCGTCAATGAGCGAATCAGCGTCAAGGAGCTGGGCGCCGGAATCAAACGGATGGTCCAGTTGCTGGAACTGTTCGGCGGGCGCTGAAACCGGAGTCTTACGATGCTGCGCGCAGGAGTCGGCCATTCAATCGCACTCAATCCCAAGACCGCGGCCGCCGAAGCAACGGCCGCGGCCCTCACGGTTGCGGGGCTGTCGCAGGCATCGGGCGCGATCGTCTTCGCGACCAGCGCATACGGCGCAGCCTATGCGATGATCCTGCGCGCGGTTGCGGAGGCGGCGAAAACGCGCGAAGTCGCGGGATGCTCGAGCGTCGGAATTATCGCGAACGAAAACGAAATCGAGTCCGGCCCCGCGCTGGTCGTGATGGTCTTCGGCGGCTCCGATCTTTCAACCCATCGCTTCTTCGTGCCGCAATTGCGCGGACGCGGCGCTGAAGTCGCCGCCGAAATCGCGAGCGCGGTTCGCCCCGCTCTGGACAAATCGAATCTGCTGCTGGTCTTTCCCGATACCTACAACGCGAATCCGGAGATACTGCTGTCCGCACTCGCGCGCGAGCTGCCAGGCCTCGCGATCGTGGGCGGAGGCGCGAGTGAGGATGGCTCGGCCGGCGAGACGTTTCAGTTCTGCGGCGACGCGGTCAGCAACAACTCGGTCTCCGGGATGCTTTTGGCGGGCGAGTTCGATCTCAGGATCGCAAGCGCGCTTGCATGCACGCCGGTCGGGCCGCCGCATCGCGTGACCGGCGCGCGTGACAATATAATTCTGACCCTCGACGACCGTCCCGCGTACGAGGTCTTCGCCGCTGCGGCGGGTCCGCTCGCCAAAGATTTGCGCCGCGCGCTGAACTTCGTGTTCATCGCGATTCCGCACGATCCCGCGCAGGCGGAATTTACTCGCGGCAGTTATCTGATCCGCAACATTATCGGCGCCAGCGAAGAGCATGGCGTGTTCGCGGTCGCGCATACGCCGAAGGCCGGCGATATGCTGTCGATCGTGCTGCGCGACGCCGAACGAGCGCGAACCGATCTTAAAGCGATGCTTCAAGAATTGCGCGGTGACGTTTACACCCCGCCCGCCTTTGCCCTGTACTTCGACTGCGTGTCGCGCGGCGCCGGACTCTACAATCTCGCGGGCCACGACTCGGCCTATATCCGCCAGTCGCTCGGAGAATTTCCGCTGGCCGGATTCTTTACCGGCTTCGAGATTGGTCCTGCTGGCGCCCAAATCGCGGCGCTCCAGTATTCGGGCGTCCTGGCGCTCGTGTCGCCCAAATAACCAGATCAACCCGCTACTGTGCGGGGCTGGCGAGCTTTCGGGTCACGACCATCGCGATTCGATGCGTGAAAAACAGCTCGCCGCCGATCTTTACCGAGCGCGCGCCGCTTAGATCTTCGGTCACGTCGCGCTCGATCATCGCGCGCGTGCGCGCGGCGCGTTCCGGCGGCGTATGCCCGGAGCGCAGCCACGGCTCGACCGGATTGCGCATCCCGTGCGAAGTGAAGCGCGTGATTTCGCAGCGCACCCGTGAGAGCATCTGGACCATTTCGCTGAGCGGCAGCGCGCGCGTATGCGAGGTGTCGCGCAATCGCTCGAACGCGTTGTAATACTCGGCGCGCGCGGGATCTTCGCTGGAGATGAGATCCTCGATCGCAACTGTGCCGCCGGGCCGGCATACCCGCGCCATCTCCGCGATCACTTTTTCGGGCTGGTCGAAGTGATGCACCGCGAAGCGGCACACGACGACATCGAACTCGCCGTCGCCAAACGGCAACCGGTCCGCATCGCCGAGCTCGAAATGAGCGTTCGTGATACCGCGCTCATCGCGCATCCGCCGCGCGATCGTAAGCGGCGCGATGGTCAGATCGACGCCAACCACCTCGCGGCAGACTTTCGCGAACGCAAGCGCGACGTGTCCGGGCCCGGTCGCGACCTCGAGCACGCGCGCGTCGGCGGCGGGAGCGACCGTCCGGATCAGCATCGCGATATGCTCGGCGTCCCGAATCATCGGCGCCGCCGCGTATTCGTCAGCTTGCCGGGTAAATTCCTCACGCACTAAATCTTTATGTTCCACTTTAATTTCTCCTGCGCGCTTTATGCGGCGCACCGGCGCCGATCGCGATTGTGCTCGCTCCCCCATTCCCCGATCAAGCGAGGGCGGGCGGCCACGCCCGGGCCGCCTCGGTCAAAAATCCTCATTGGTGGCCCGCCATCGACTGCGGGCGAGAGGCCCGCGCCACCGATTCTTTTGATCTGTAATCGCGCGCCGCGCTGGCGAAGGATGTACGCGGAGCGATTCTCTCCGCATTCACCGGGACTTGCCCCACCGTCATTCGACCGCACGGAGAAATCCCGGACGGAGGGCTGATGCATGTGGCGCCGGCGCCGAGCATGGACGCTTCGGGATTTCTCGCCCAAGGCTCGAAATGACGACCCAAGGGAACTGCCGACGCCGAGGTACTTATCCCGGCATCAAGCGCGCAATCCTTCCGCTTGCACGCGCAAAAGACTTAATGCTACCAAACTCTTGGGTTCGAGCGGCGACGCCGGATTCCATCCAAGCCCTAATTACGGAGGAACGCCAAGTTGGACTTCGGGTTTTCTGAAGAACAGGAGATGTTGCGGGATGCGGCCAAGCGCTTTCTGGCCGACAATTGCCCGACCAAATTTGTCCGCCAGATGATGGCTGACCCTACAGGCCACGATAAGGCTTTCTGGAAAAAGATCGTCGAGCTCGGATGGCCCGGGCTGCTCGTCCCGGAACAGTACGGCGGCCAGGGCGGCGCCTTCCTTGACATGACGGTGGTGATCGAAGAGGCCGGCAAAGCGCTGGTGCCGGGACCGTTCTTTACCGCCGCGCTGCTCGGCGTGCCGCTGGTGGTCGAAGGCGGGACCGACGCGCAGAAAAAGGATTTACTTCCAAGGATGGCGAAAGGCGAATTTATCGGCACGCTCGCGTTCGCCGAAGCCCCGGGCCGCTTCGACGCCGACGGCGTCCAGATGAAGGCGACCAAAAGCGGCTCCGACTACACTCTGAGCGGCGAGAAATTTTTCGTCCCCGATGCGCACGTCGCAAACGGCATGGCAGTCGCGGCGCGCACCAGCGGCAGCGGCGAAAAGGGCATCACGATTTTTCTGGTCCCGGCCAACGCCAAGGGCGTCACCGTCACGCAGCTCAAGACCGTCGATATGACGCGGCGCCTGTGCCACGTGAAGTTCGACAATGTTAAGGCTGAAGGAATTCTGGGCAAGGTCGATGAAGGCTGGCCAATCCTGAGCCGCGTGCTCAATATCGCGACCGCTGCACTGGCGACCGAGATGGTCGGCACCGCGCAGAAGGCGCTCGACATGTCGGTCGATTACGCCAAAACCCGCGTGCAGTTCGGCAAGCCGATTGGATCGTTCCAGGCGGTCAAGCACAAGTGCGTCGATATGATGGTCTCGGTCGAGAATGCGCGCTCGCTGGTGTACTACGCGTGCTGGACTGTCGATACCAACAACGACGAGCAAAAGACCGCCGTCCCGATGGCGAAGGCTTATGCCTCCGACATGGCGAAGAATGTGACCAGCGAGGCGATTCAGGTCCACGGCGGAATCGGCTTCACTTGGGAGCACGACATGCACCTGTACCATCGCCGAGCGCTCGCCGGCGAGGCGAACTTGGGCAACGGCCCGGTTCATCGCGAGACGGTGGCGCGCACCCTGCTCGGCTGATCGAACAATCTACGTGATCGTATCGAGCCGCGGTCTTCGGGCCGCGGCTTTTTTTTCCGCGCTGGCCCTGAGCTGCAAGAACATCGTATGTTCCGACCACTCAAACCGCGAACGCGAGAGGGAACTTCGATGGCGCAGGGTAAATGGGCATACACCAAGGGACTGCATGATATCGGCAACGGCGCATTTGCCTATCTTCAGCCCGACGGCTCATGGGGATGGAGCAATGCGGGGCTGATCGTCGATGGCGGCGAGTCGCTGCTGGTCGATACGCTGTTCGATCTGAGGCTTACGCGCGAGATGCTCGCGACGATGCGCAAGGCCGCGCCGCGCGCTCCGATTCGCAAGCTGGTTAACTCGCACTCCAACGGCGACCATTGCAACGGCAACGAGCTGGTCGAGGGCGCGGAGATAATCGCCTCGAAAGCCTGCGCCGACGAGATGCGCAGCGAGGGCCCCGCGCGGCTGGCCGCGATGATGAAAGCGGCGCCCTCGATGGGCGCGGTTGGCGAGTACATGCTCAAGATTTTCGGCCCATTCCAGTTCGAGGGAATTCGCGGCGCGCTCCCCACCCGCACCTTCGAGGGCGAGCTCGACGTGACCGTCGGTGCCAAGCGCGTTCGTCTGATCCAGGTCGGGCCGGCGCATACGCGCGGCGATGTTCTGGTCCACGTTCCGGCAGACCGCACGATCTTCACCGGCGACATCCTGTTCATCGGCGGCCATCCGATTATCTGGGCCGGGCCAGTCGCGAACTGGATCGCCGCGTGTGATCGGATGCTCGCGCTCGATGTGGAAACTATCGTGCCCGGGCACGGGCCGATCACCGACCAGGCCGGCGTCGCCGCGCTCAAGGGCTACCTGGAATATATCCACCGCGAGGCGCGCAAGCGCTTCGACGCCGGGATGCCTGCGGCCGAGGCGGCGCGGGATATCTCGCTGGACGCATACGCATCATGGACCGACGCGGAACGGATCGTCGTGAATGTCGCGACGCTGTATCGCGAGTTCGCCCCGGGCGTTGCCGGCCCTGATGTGACCGCGCAGTTCGCGCAGATGGCGGCGATTGCGGCGAAATGAGAGCGAAGGCCGGCATGCGGAGAATCTTCGCGGCGGGAATAATGGTAATCGCCGCGGAATTTGCGCTATGCGCCATTGCCGCCGCGCAGATTGCGCCGACCACAATCGCTACCCCGCTGCCCGCGCATCCGGTTGCGACTGCGCAGCCTGAGAATACCGAACTCAAGCCCGGCACGATCATCTCGGGTGCGAACGCGAATCAGTTCGCCGCGATCCTGCCAGAGGCCGCGAAATTTGCGCTCGCACACGGATTTACGATCAAGGTGATGCCGTCGCGGCGGCTCGAATGGTCGGCGGGTTATCAGACCGCGACGGAAAAATACTCTCCGCAAGCCGGCCTCGACGCGAAAGATAATCTGATCAACTACATCGCCGGGATGCCGTTTCCGCTGATCGATATCAGCGACCCGAAAGCCGCGATCAAGATTGCGTACAACTGGCACATGGGTCCCGTGATGCCCGATGACTTCTCGCTCGCGCCGTGGAGCAGCAACGGCTATGCCGCCGAGCCCGCCACCCCGGCGAAGATCGTCGCCAGGAGCGACGCCGACTATCAGTGCGATCATTTCACCTTCCTGCGTTTCGCGCATCGCACCGAAGTCGATCCGCTGCCAACGCTCGGCTCAAATCCGATGGGCGTGGAATGGAAGGCGCGATGCAGCGATTGGTCGGCGACGCCGCTCGGAGCCGAGAACGGCGAAGGCTCGGGAATTTGGGTGCGCTACCTCGACCCGGCCACCGATGACGCGTTTTTCAGTTTCAGCGAGATGTCGCGGCGGGTGCGGCGATCGGCGGTCAGCGCGGGCTCAGCTCCAGGCCCCGCATGCCGCAACTGTCATCAACCGTATTGGGCTTACGCGCTGCCAAAGACCGAAGACTATAGTTACCGCGTCCTCGGCACGACGACGATTCTGGCGTGTCTGTCGGCGACCAACGAACCGGCGGGAATCATTCAATCGGGTGACGGCTACGCCCTCACGCAGGAGCCGTTCGAGTTGCGCCATGCTTATATCGTCGAGATGCGTCCGCGCTTCGGCAATCAAAATCTGAGCACGGTTATTTATATAGATAGCGAAGTCTACGTCTGGCTCGCCGCGCAATTTTATCGGGCGGGCGCAGAGACCGCGGTTGCGATTCCGCTGTGGCGAATGAAACCGGCGGCTGCCGGCGGAAATCTGTTCGATCTGGCGGGAAGCTTTTACGTGCCCGCGGGCGGCGGATCGTTTTTCCGCTCGCTGGTTCCCGCGCATAAGGAGTTCAAGCAGGAAATCGACACCGGCCAGCTTTCAGAGGCGGCATTCGTGCCGGCGAACCTCTCGCGATAGAGCGCAGACAATTTTATCTGGCCGCAAGGAGAATCGACGATGGCGGAAATGGGTATCTATGAAGCAATGTGCACGCTGCGCGCGGTCCGAAAGCTGAAGCCGGATCCGATTCCCGACGACGTGATGCGTCGCGTGCTCGAGGCCGCCACTTGGGCGCCAACCGGCGGGAATCGGCAGCCGTGGCGAATAGTTCTGGTGAAGGATCGCGCGAAGAAGACCCGGCTTGGCGAGTTGTACTCAGCGCGATGGAACGCGTACTCGAAACATTATCGCACCGCGGTTCCCGCCTCTGCTCCGGCCGACGTCCGCGCGCGCTCCGAGCGCACGCTTGCGGCGGGCGACTACATGGCCGCGCATTTCGGCCAGACCCCGGCGATCGCGATGTTCTGCTTCGACCCCAAGCAGATGGCGATTACCGACGCCAAACAGAATCGCCCGTCGGTCGTCGGCGGCGGCTCGGTTTATCCCGCGGTAGAAAACCTGCTGCTCGCATGCCGCGCCGAAGGACTCGGATGCGTACTGACTACTCTGCTGTGCGAAGATGAACCGATCGTGCGCAAACTGCTCGCGGTGCCCGACGGATGGTACACCGCCGCCGCAATTCCGATTGGCTATCCCGTAGGGCGCGGCCACGGCCCGCTAATCCGGCGCGGACTCGAGCATCTGGTATTCGCAGACGCGTGGGGAAACGCTTTGTGATTAATCGATAACCTTCGGCGCGGGCGCCCAATTGGTAAGCATGCTGTAGCCGACCGCGAGGAGAGTCGGCCCGAGAAATATTCCGATGAAACCAAATGCGACCGCGCCGCCCAGCACTCCCAGCATCACGAGGATTAGCGGAGTCGGGCCGCCGCGGCTGATCAGCATCGGACGCACGAAGTTGTCGGACCCGCTGACGACCAGACCGCCCCACGCCAGCATGAAGATCGCCCATCCGAGATGGCCCAGATGATACAGCCATAGCGCCGCCGGAATCCAAATCAGCGGAGGCCCAACCGGCACCGTCGCGAGCACGAACGTGCAGAAGCCCAGGAAGACAGCGCCGGGAACTCCGGCGATCCAGAACCCGATCGCGCCGAGCGTGCCCTGAATGAGCGCGGTGCCGAGAATTCCGTACACCACCGCGCGCACCGTCTCTCCCGCCGTATCGAGCAGGCGGCGCGCCTCGGCGCCGCCCAGCCGATCGAGCACGGCGTTGGCATGGCCGAGCGCCGCGCCGCCGTCGCGATAGACAAAAAACGCGATCACCAGGCTCAGGATCAGCTCGAGAATTCCGGCGGCCAGCGCTCCGCCGACCGTGACCACCAGAGTCTTCGCCGCCGGCAGAAGTTTGGTGAACTCCTCTACCCGTGTCGCGCTGCTCAGCGACAGATCCATCCAATAGTCATTCGCACGCGCTCCGATGAGTGGGATCGTCGCGACCCACGCGGGCGGCATCGGAGGACCGTCGGAGGAGTAGCGGCGCAGCGCGGTGACGACTTCAGAGACATTGCTGGCGAGACTCGCACCAACGATCACAAACGGTCCGACGATCACGATCGCGAGCATCAGGACCATCAGGATCGACGACAGCGCGGCGCGTCCGCGCGTCGCCGTCTCGAGTCGCTTGTAAAGCGGCCAGGTCGAGACGCAAAGAATCACCGACCACACAATCGCCGAAACGAACGGCAGCAGGATCACGATACAGGCGAGAATCAGCAGTCCGACCGCGGCAAGGCCGATCCAGGTTTCGATATTGCGCCCGAGTTTCAGTTCCGTGGTCATCGTGCCGCACGCGATTGCCGCATCGGGTGTTTAGCAGCTTTCCCGCCCGCATATCGAGCATCCGAAAGTGCAAAGAGCCGGCGCAGGGAGAAAAAAGTCACGTGCGCTGCGATGCAAGTCCGGCATCAGCCGCTGCAACCGCCTTCATGAAAGCCCGAAGCTTGGCGGCACCGAGCTTGTCATTCGTGCGGACACCGGAACAGATATCGATTCCGTAGGGACGCACGGTTCGGATGGCGTCGCCGACGTTGGCCGGCAAGAGTCCGCCCGCGAGGAACACCGGAAGCGGACTGGCGGCGACGAACGCGGCGCTGATGTGCCAATCGTGCGTCTCTCCAGTGCCACCGAGGATCGCCTCCGCCGGCCGGCCGGAATCGAGCAGAAAAGCATGAACATAGGGCGCATAGATTGATATGAGACGGAGCGCATCCGCGCTTTCGACATGGATAACCTGCACGCGGCGAGTCGCCGGCAAAAGTTTCGCCAGCCGCGCCGCTTCCTTGCGTGCGATATGTGAGACCACCTGCACGGTCGAGGTTCCCGTTGCCTCCACATGCGCTGCGATCGCGTCGGCGGTCTGCTCCGAGGAGAGCAGGAACGCCGCGATCGGCGGCGGGATCGCGGCCGCAATCGCGGCGATGGTCGCGTCGTCGATAACGCCCGGCCCCGAAGGCATCGCACCGACCAGACCGATCGCGTCAGCCCCATGCTGGATCGCCAGCTCAGCCTCCGCGACCGACATGATGCAGCAGATCTTCACCCGCGTGCGCACGCTGTCCACCTCCAAAGACATTCTCAAGCAAAGGCGCGAGTATTGCGATAGAGAGATCTCCGCGAAGGGCTACAGATCAAGGTGCAGGCGGATCGCAACTTCGATTCCTTGCATCAGCGCGGCGCCGAGCCGTCGGACCGCATCGCCGCGAATGCGTGCTTTTGAAATGGTTCGAATTTGCCGCGCCCGAGCCTTACCACAGGCACAAGACTCAGTCGGCAAGACCTGCTTCCCCTAGTACGAAGCGCGCGCGCTCTTCGACCGATGCTCGAGGGATTGTCACGAGTTCATAGCCATACTCGGTATATGTCGTGACTATTGCCCGGTAGACCAATTCGGCTTCTTCCACGGTCTGCTTGCGCTCGCGATCCTGCGTGTAGATATCCGGCCACGGTGGTGCGACGAACACGCGGCGGTTATAGCGGAAAGTTTCGACCGCCCTCTCGAAGTGCGCCGGCACCGGCAGTCCGGCCCGTCTCAGATACCCAGCAAGTCCCGGGATGCCGCGATCAAAGAATACCGGTCCGGACTGATTCTGCGCGATACGGTAGGAGCGCATCTCTCAGCACAACATCATCTCGGCGAACAGTGCGGGCTCGCGCCATGGCAACGCACGGCCATCGACGATTACTTGATCCTGGATAATAGCGCGGGCGGCCTCGATCGTGCGCGCGTTGCCGGCATGCTCCAGCGCGTCGAGCAGGGTCGTCTTCCCCGCGCCGGGCCCGCCAGTCAGAACGAAAAATCGATCGTGATCATGAATCATTGACCTAACAGCTCCTCAATTGAAGTGAGATCGCGCGCGGAGCGGCGCGCCGTCCAAACGCAGCGCTATTTACGCCCAGCATAAAACCGATCGGTTTTCTTACCGACCGAGACGGTCCGCATGGCGGGTTAGATCCGAGGGCCCCTTGCACGCCCTTCGCGTCTCAAGCGCGATGGCTCGGCCACGGGGCCCGCCACGATCGTCAGCCGGGCCGCGACTTGACGCGGGTTTCGGCACGGGGCTATCTGTCGCCTGTCTGGAAAACCAAAAAGGAAATTTCCGGTTTAGTTCTACCGAAGGTTTTATGAATCGAATTCATAGTCGAGCAAATCTTAAATCTCGATCGAAGGATACCGAAACCACCGTGATGAGACGTGTGACCGTAGTTTTCTCCATACTGCTCGGCGTCGCGACGATACTGTGCGCACCGGGGCGCTCGATGGCTCAAACGATTTACCCACTTGAACAGGATATTCCGTTGCCGGGCTCAGCCTTTGCAGCCGTGACCACACCCAATGGCCGTTACGTCTTTGTTTCGATGGTTCACCTCAATGGCGCCACCGCCAACGGCATCGCAATTGTCAGGCAGCGTAAGAATTATGCGAGCTTGGAGCGGGTGTTTGAT
The DNA here is from genome assembly GCA_050736695.1 of Binataceae bacterium (SeqCode). Classification (GTDB taxonomy): domain Bacteria; phylum Desulfobacterota; class Binatia; order Binatales; family Binataceae; genus JBARDN01. Next base: position 69,514 of record JBOHWH010000116.1, read on the forward strand.
ACGGGCGGCGATACCTTCGGGCTCGCGATCACGCGCAACGGGAAGTACCTGGTTGCTGCGATTCAGCCCGAGGGCGTGACTACCCTCGAGGGCACAGAGTTCATCGATGTGCGAAAGGCGATTGCCGGCGAACCCGGCGCCATTTTGCGCACGGTTCCGACCAGTCCGGCCACTGGCAGTTCGATTGAGGTTGGTCTATTCAACGACAACAGCCTGGCCTTTGTCACCAACGAGCATGACGGTACCGTCAGCGTGATCGACCTCAAATTGGCGATCGCTTCCGGCGGGGGCAAGAATCCGATCGTGGGCACCATTCCGGTTGATCGCGCGCCGGTCGGACTCGCTTTCTCGAACGACGGACGGTACCTCTACGTTACCAACGAATTGGCCAAGAGCAGCGATCCTGGCTATAAGGGCGACGTCTGCGCAATTCCCAGCGCGATCGGCGACCCGCCGCCCACAAGCCCCGGACCCTACGGCACTCTGATGGTGATCGATATCCGCCAGGCCAGGACCGATGCCGCCAACTCTGTCCGAGCCAGCATCTATGCCGGATGCTCACCGACTCGCGTCTTGCTGACGCAAAACAGTCAGATCGTCTGGGTATCTGCCCGCGACGACAATGACGTCCTCGCCTTCAACGCCCGCGCTATACGCACCGATCCGAACAACGCGCTTTTGTCCACCACTCCGGTGGGCGTCGCGCCGGACGGCGTTCAGCCGTTCGGCAATCGCCGCTACCTGGCGGTGGCGAACTCCAACCGCTTCTATACCGGTCAGGCCGGCACGGTGACGATTCTTGATTACACCAAGGCGCTTGACGACGCGGGCGATTTCGCCACCGTCGGCACCTTTGCGGCCGGTGCGTTCACGCGCCAATGGGGGATCTCGCCCGACGGCAGATACCTCTATCTGACGGAGTTCGCGTCGAACACGCTCGCGATTTTCCCGGTCGGGGCCTTGATCAAGGCGGTCAAATGACTATGATTCGCCCGACGCGCGGCGATTGCCGCTTAAAGTAACGCTACGATTGGGTACTCAAGCAACGGCAACCAAATGTTTGCCGCCCACTGGGTGCTCGGAGGAATTCCCGATTAGCTTGCTTGAGGAGGGATGAACCGGGATGAAGCCACGCATAGAGGCGGCATGCGGAAGCGGTCCCTCGAGTTTTTCGGCGTCGGGTACTTCGGTCACCCGAACCGGCGGAGTGTCGGATTTCTTTGGCGCAGCAACTGGAGGTTGCCCAAGCGCGGCCGCACATTCACCACGGAACTCCTCCTCGGGCTCATTAGAAGCACCGCATTGCGGACACAAACGTGTTCGCGCGTTTAAGCGCGCACCTGAGCGACGATACTCAGGCGCGCGCTCCAACGTTGCCCCCAACTCTACGAGCCACGCTCAGGGATTCATCCCACCGCGCTGAATGAAGACGCTGCCCTTGGGGCCGATGCGCACGCAGTTTACGTCGCCACGATTAAACTCCGGCGTGCAGATCGGCTTGTCGATGGCGGGACATTTGTAAAGGTTCGGTTCGAGCTGCTGGCACTTGTTAAGTGCGAAATTTACCTGAATGGGCTGTGCGGGTGGCTGGTCCGCGTTCTGCGACGAGCATCCGCCGAACGCGAAAACCCCAAGCGACGCGGCCAAAGCCGCTGCCGCTATGATTCTCAGCCCCCGATCGCGATTTCTCGAGACATCAATTTTTCGGGTCCGCATCGAGTTCACCTCCCAATCTGCTAGTGGCGGTAGTCCGTCGGTTTCGATCCCGGACAAGGCACGTCGCACGTGATCACGCGCGAACGGGTTCTGTCCGGGATATCCATTTGGAATCCGGAACGAGCTTCCTACTAACACCAGTCAAGCCGCAAGGGCAATTTTCGAGCCGCCGGATTCGAGGTCAACGCTCTTCCCGGGCGCCGCAGCTGGCCCGCGCGCGAAGCGATTGCCCGTGAATTATGGAAGCGGCTATCCACTTAGTTCTCCCAGCAGCGCTTTGGCGTCTTTCAAATCCGCGTATCGAAGCCCTCGGTAAACCAGCCGTAGTTCTCGGCAAGCATCGCGCGTGCCTCCTCCGGATCGAGGTCCTCTGAGTTATGCATTCGTGTCGTGGCTGGTGCGCGCGATCATGGGTGTCGCGATGCCCGCAATCGCGAAGTGAATGCTAGCCCTTGCCATTGCGTTGCCCCTGAGCTGGGTGCGAGCGCAACGCTCAGGTTTGTAACTCATTCGGTTATGCTTTGTCTGTCACCACTCGAAAGGAGGAAGACAATGCCTAGCGCGATGCGTGAAATCACGGAGGCAAGGCTCGGCGGCAGGTTCACGTTCCCCGGCACGTCATTAACGGTTCAACGAAGATGCGTTGTGCGCGTACGAGCCGGGCTCGTTTCCTTGCCAGACGGAGGTTGCGGCGCTGTTGGCTCCGATGCCGAAGGGCAGGTGTTGATTGGCTCCTCGACGAGGCAGTCGAACGCGGACCAGAATTTCCTTTAATCAGGAGCGTGGTTTCCGCGTGACCGTCACGACCGGGCCGCCTGCCGCCTTCCACGCGTTGAATCCTCCCCCCATGTGGCATACGGGGGTGAGCCCCATCCGCTGCGTAATCTGCGCTGCCAGCGCAGAGCGTCCGCCACCAGCTCAGAAGAAGAGGAATTTTTTCCCGGAAGCGAATATTTCCTTGTAGTAGGGACTGTCGCGATCGACCCAGAACTCGAGCATCCCGCGCGGCGCGTGGAACGCATTCGGGATACCGCCATCGCGTTCGAGTTCGCGAATATCGCGGATATCGACGAATACGACGCTGGGATCGCCGTGCAGGGCGAGGGCGTCGGTTGCGCTAATCGTTTCAACCTCGGCGTTGGCCTCGGCAAGCAAGTCTCGCAGCGATTTTCGTGGATTTGCCGGCATCAGGCGTCTACCTTGCGCCGCCGCTGGTGTGGAGCGCGAATTCCTCTCCCCACTCGTAAGGCAGATCGACCAGCTCGCCGCCGTGGCGCGCCGCTTCGAGCAGGCGCAGCGCGTCGAGCAGAATCGCGCGCTGCTGGATGCGATCGAAGGCGCGGCCAAATGGATTTCCCATCGGAAAATTCACGAACACGGTGCGCGGAGGTTTGACCTGCGCGCTGATGTCGCGTCCGGTCGAAATCACGACGGTCGGAATTCCCGCTTCTTCAAGCACCCTCGCGACCAGACCTACGGTCTGATGATCGAGCGGTCAGGCGGGCACCAGCGCGGCCGCGTCGACCCGTTCTTCGGTGAGCTGGCGAGCCAGTGCCGGAGCGGCTTCGTTGACCACCGCCGAACGAGTGTAGATGCGGCCCATGAAGCCGCTGTAATGATGCGGCGCGACAGCACCGATTACGCCGGCTTCGGCCAACTCGTGCAGCCGCTCGATCGGGAATATGCAGTTGATATCCCGGTCGGCGTCGCGATGATTATAGTAATCGTCATTGACTACCAGGCATTGCGGCGCGACCGTGCTCGTAAGCGCATCAACCCTCAGATCGTTGCGCGCCAGAGGGTTGAACGGCTTCACGTCGCGATGGGAGACACCGCCGGACGTGAGCAACGCGATTGTGCTGCGCCCGAGCGGCTTGGCAAGCGGCGTCAGCGGAGCCGCGTCGTTGACGGCCCATCGGTAGGGCGGAAAGCCCTGCGCGTGGTAGTGCGCGTTCAGCCTCTGGACATAACGAATTGGTTCCATGATCGCCGCCTAGGGGGCGCGGGTGTCAGCCGCCATCCTCTGAATTAGATACCAGATGCCGCGGTACTCGGCCAGCGCGGCGGTTGTGCGCGCAGTAACGGAGAATGCCGTGGCGTACGTCGCGGGGCGCTAAAGATTCCCGCGGGCGCCGGTCAACTCAGTTTAGTCAGTCGCTATCGACCTCAGAAATAAACCATAGTGACAGCGGACTCGTTCGAAACTGGCCGATGTCCGTGCCGCCGGCTAGGGCATTGGCGCGTAGGCCCAGAACGTTCCCTGCCGCTGGATGCACTCATGCGCATCCCACGCATCCCGCTTCGGGTGGGAGGGAGTCAACTTGAAGCAGCGGTACACCCTGTGGCCAACTACGAGCCCCGGGCTCGACAGCGTCAATTGAGCCGGGCTCGTCGTCCGCTTGCCGGTCGCGCAGCTCGGCGTGCAGTTACTTGCGCTCCAAACACCGGTCGCACGGGCGCCGCTCGTGCCCCAGCCGCTCCAGCGTAAATCGACCAGTGCCACCGAGCCGTCCTCGGCCAGGAGGAGCGTTGAAGGACTGACAAGGAGCGGGTTCTGGCGGCTGATCACGTTCCCGATATCGCCGTAGAAGGCGATCTGGTCCGCAGCCGAGTGCGGAGGGCCAGCGCCTGCCGGTGCCGCCAATATCCCGACTGCCGCCGCCACCATAAGCAGCGCTCCGCAGCGACCGGGAAGCGCCCGTGTTCCCGGCCGCTTGGGCTGGCGCGGGAGACCCGCCGCCGCGAAAGGCAAGACCTTCGGTCGTCCGATCCGAGAACCTATCGCGTTCGCCATGAAGGACTCCGCGTCCCTCGCCCTGTCCTGTGACACTCCCAAACCCCCTTAGCGCTCAAGATGACTGCACCGGGAAAGCAGGTGAACCGGGGAAAGGCAAAAGCAGCCTCCCAACTTTTCCAGCCTGTCAACGCCGGTTGAAAGTTGACCCACCTTAGCCAATGGCCAGGAATTCTTCGATGCTAGTGCCTTCCATGGTGGCCTCCCCCTCCGCCGCCACCGCTGCTGTGGCTAGCCGAACCGGCCGATTCATGTGGATGGTAGGTATTCACGGCGGGCGGATGGTATTGCCCGACCGAGATCTTCGGATGCTCGCCGCCTAGTCCACCTGCGTGATAATTTCCGCCGGCAACGCCGCCTTTCTCATAATTCCCGTGAGCATAGTTTCCATGCTCCTCGAAGTGTTCCGGTCCGCCAACGTGACTCTTCTGATACGCGAGGTTCTCGTTGAGGGTTCGGCGGTACTCAGCATCGGGATGGTTCCAGTCGCGAGGATGCTGCGCCCAGTAGGCTGAGTGAAACCATTCCGGATGCCCTCCGCGGTCCGCCCGGATCCATCGGGGGTACGGCTCCGCCCATTCCGGATGATGAGCATAGAACCAGTTCGGATTGTGCGCGTGCCACCATCCCGCGCCACGCCAGACATGGCCGGGGCCGTAGGCGCCGTAGGTCCAGACCGGATACCGCCTCCAGTATGGATTTCCGAACCACTCCGGGTGCGCTCGATGGTCGGCCGCCCACCACTCCTCCCGCTGGACTGCCCAGTCCGGGTGGTATCGATAAACCCAATCCGGATGACGTGCGTGCCAATAATCCGCGTCGCGCCAGACGCCGTGCGAGTCTCTCAGCCCGTAAGGTTCGGCCCTCAAAGGCGCGGCGATGCCAATAACGCCGATGAAGAAGATCACCACTCCCAGAAGTTTTGCCATCTTCATATTCGTCCTCCGGCTATTAAGCGCGCGTACTACCTATTGATCTGAGCTATTCGGCTCACCCGGCCAGTCACTCGGGTGGCGTGTCGGGTCCTCCGCCTGGCGGACCAGAATTATCAGCGGGCGCGGCGCCGCTGTCGGGCGGCGGAGCAGTCCCCTCGGACTGCGCCTCACCGCCTCCCTGACCGCACTGATATACGCAGTGTTGGCGCACCTGCACGCACTGGTCTCTGCACTCGTTCAACTGGGTAGCCGATTGTCCAACTTGGCCCAGCAATGCCTGCACTGAGAAGCCGCCACTGGTCGCACCTCCTGCAGCTTGAGACTGGCACGCGGTGTCGCAATGGCCCTCATCCTTCATGCACATGTCGGCGCAAGGTCCGGTCTGAGCGGATGGCGCGGCGGCTGCGGCGCTTGAGGATTCAGGCAGTGCGGACTCGGTTGCTGCTGAAGCGGACGGTGGTGAAGATGACTCCAGACTGGCGTTAACTTCGACATCGTTCTGGACCCGCAGTCCGGGTTGATTGAGGAAGTCGCGCGCCTTGATCGCGGCATCTTCCTTGCCGTGCTCGGTGCGCACCTCGCCGGATAACTTCACTGAAGTCGCCTGCCCGGCCTCATTGGAAAATACCAGCGCATCGACGAACGGCAGGTGATGATGGTGAAGATAGTCGCTTAAATTGCTGCTGAGACCTCGGTTGCGGGATGACCGTGAGGCTGTCCGCGGATGAGGAGCCGGAGCGGGCTCAGCTCCAGGTGCAATTTCCTGCGACGCCTGGGACGGCGATGAAGCGTTGACGGCTGGCGACTCCGGCGGCGCAGCGCCAGACTGCTGGTCTTGCGCGAGCACCAGCGTTTCGCCGAGCAGCGCCAGCGCAATCACGGCTGCGGCCAGCATCGCGATCCACGGCACCAGTCGCCTTTGGCGAAACCCGCATCGCGCCTGCGATGCGACAGCGTTGAAGATTTCCAACCCGGAGATTTTGGCCGTCAGTCGTTTCGGTTCTGTCATGGCTCTCGCTCGGCAATACTGTGACTTCTTCGGTCGATGCTGATTACCTGTTACTCGCCTCTTGCGGCAGGCGGCAACCCGTCCATGCCAATGGACATTGAATCCGCCCAAGCTCGATGTCGCCCTCTTCTCATTTGCCGGTACCTTCGAGGTGAACCGTCTGCGGGCCGCCAATCGCGTTGTCGTCGATCGTCAGAGAATCGTTCATCTTGCCGACGGAAGTCGGCGTGAAGGTCACCCCGATCTTGCACCTCACGCCGGGCGCCAGCATCGCGGGACAGTTGTTGGTGACCGTGAAGTCGGCGACATTGGGCACGCCCTCGATGATCACTGGCGTGCCAGGTTTTTTCCGGTTGCCCTTTGGATTCGAGACGCTCACGTTCTTGGACTTCGACGATCCCATCTTGACCTTGCCGAAGTTCAGCACCCTTGGCTTGATCGTGAGCTTCACCGGCACCGGCGTGGCTGTTGGGGTGGCGGTCGCCGTGGGTGTCGCAGTAGCTGTCGCGGTTGGCGTGGCAGTCCGAGTCGCCGTCGCGGTCGGTGCCGCCGTGCTAGTGGCTGTCGCAGTCGGAGTCGCTGTAGTGGTCGGAGTCCCAGTTGCAGTGGCGGTCGTAGTCGCGGTTGGCGTCGGCCCCGACGGGATCAGATCGAGCTTCACCACGAAGGCGTTGAACCCACCCTCGTATGGGGCGGTGTTGTTGACGGTCTGGAAGGCGCCGGGGGTGGTCGGAAAGCCGATGCACATGCCGGTCCCAGGCCCGCTGCAACAAGAATTGGGCGTGCCGCTGCCGGTGCAACTGGCGTTAGTAATCGAGGCCGTTTGCCCCGTGACATAGGCGTCGCCGGCGGAATCCACCGCGATGCCGACGCCCCAGTCGACACCATAATCCGTACGATTATTGCCGCCCAAGTAGGTCGAATAGACCAAGGCCGATCCGGTGGTATTCAGCTTCGTTACGAAGGCGTTGGCACCGAAACTTGCACTGGCATTGTTGACCGTCTGGAAAGCGCCGGGGGTGGTGGGAAAGGGAATACATGTGCCGGTTCCCATCCCGGTGCAACAGCCCTCAGGCTGGCCGCCGTCGGTGCAACTGGAGTTGCCGATAGAGTCGGTGGCTCCGGTCACATAGGCATTTCCGGAGGAGTCGACGGCGATGCCCTCATTCCCGACGCCGTAGCTCGAATCACCATCATAGGGGACACCGCCACCGCCGCCCAGGTAGGTCGAATAGACCAAGGCCGATCCGGTAGTATTCAGCTTCGTTACGAAGGCGTTAGGGCTGCCTGTTGCAACGCCATTGTTGACCGTCTGGAAGGCGCCGGGGGTGGTGGGAAAACCGATGCAGGTGCCCGTCCCGTCCCCGGTGCAGCAGCCGACCGGATCGTAAATACCGACGCAACTCGCGTTGGGAATCGCATTAGTATAGCCCGTCACGAACGCATTGCCGGAGGAGTCGACGGCGATGCCCGTGCCCGCGTCGCTGATGGTACCACCGCCGCCCAGGTAGGTCGAATAGACCAGGGCCGATCCGGTGGTATTCAGCTTCGTTATGAAGGCGTTAATTCCAAAAATACCGGCAGTACCATTATTGACCGTCTGGAAAGCGCCGGGCGTGGTGGGAAAATCTTCCGAGTCGGTCCTGCCCGTCACGTACGCATTGCCCGAGGAATCGACGGCGATGCCGTAGCCCCAATCCCCGCCGACAAAAGAGCCACTGCCGCCCAAGTAGGTCGAATAGACTAGGGCCGATCCGGTGGTATTCAGCTTCGTTACGAAGGCGTTGTAGAGCCCGCTTGCAGCGTTATTGTTGACCGTCTGGAAGGCGCCGGGAGTGGTGGGAAAATCGGTCGAGTCGGTCTGCCCCGTCACGTAGGCGTTGCCCGAGGAATCGACGGCGATGCCGAAGCCCCAATCGGCGAGGCCGTTGCCGAGGAGGTAGGTCGAATAGACTAGGGCCGATCCGGTGGTATTCAGCTTCGTTACGAAGACGTTGTCGGCGGTTACAGGGTTGATCGGGTTGACCGCCTGGAAAGCGCCAGGGGTGGTGGGAAAATCGTGCGAGCCGGTCTCGCCCGTCACGTACGCATTGCCCGAGGAGTCGACGGCGATGCCGAAGCCCTCGTCATTAAAGCTGCCGCCCAGATAGGTCGAATAGACCAGCCCGGATCCGTCGGCGTTCAGTTTCGTCACGAAGGCGTTGTCGTCGTCATCGACGGTCGTCTGGAAGGCGCCAGGGGTGGTGGGAAAATCTCCCGAGGCGGTCTGCCCCGTCACGTAGGCGTTGCCCGAGGAATCGACGGCGATGCCGAAGCCATATTCATAGTTACTGCCGCCCAAGTAGGTCGAATAGACCAGCCCCGGATCGATATCCACCGCGCGGGTGCGATCGTACGCCGCCAGCGCGAAGCCGACGGTATTCTCGGCGCGCAGGACGGTTCGTCCCGCAATCTTCTCGCGCTTGCCATTATGGTCCTGATAGATCGTGGGCAGATGCTGCACCACCTTGCCGCCATCGGCGAGCGTCGCAACCACGTCGCCATCGCGATTCAGGGCAATCTTCTTGGCGCCGTCGAAACGCAGTTCGATCGCGTTCGGATTTGCACCGGGCGCCAGGATGAAGTCGTATTCGAGTTGATGCTGATTGGTCCCATAGTAAACAAGATCGATTCCAGGATAGATGTTGCGGTAGCGGACTTTCGCATACATCGGGACGTCGGTATGCCACTTCTTTGGATTGTTGCCGATGAAATAGTTGGCCTTGCCGGGGAGTTTATCGAGGCCCTCGATTCGCGCGTGCGGATTCGCGCCAACCAGCTTGACGCGGAGGATTTGCTCCTCGCTCGACGCTTCTTTGTGCGTCGCTCGCGTGTCTTTTGGTAGGGGCGCGTCGAGACGCGCCGGTCTGTCGCGGGCGGCTCGCGAACCGCCTCTACCAATCTTCGACTGCGCCGGTTTGCGCAGCGCCAATGCCGCCTCGGCCGGGGTCAGAAACAATGTGTATCCGTCGCCGCGCGAGAGGAACTTGACCCGCGAATCGGTCTGGCCGCGGTTCGTCTCGAAGCTCAGCGGCAGCTTGCCGTATAAATCGACGGCGTGCAGGCGGGCGCTCGTGGATTGGGCGTGCGACGGGGTCGGCGCCTTGATGCCAGGGGGCACATCGATTTGATAGTTGGCCCCCGCCGTGGAGTACTTGCGCTGGGGAGCCGGTGATAATTGGAGCCCAGGAGCTTTGGGGACCGCACCGGAAACTACTCCCGCTTGATCAGCCACCGACGAAATAACGACTGAAGCCCCGGCCGGCGCCAGCTCAAGCTCCGCACCAGCAGTGGAGTCGCCTACCGCGCCCATCATTATCGCAGCATAGAACGCGATCGTTAGCATCGCGGCCATTCCGGTCAGAACCCGGCGAAACCACATCGTGCGCATAGCTCTGGGATTCATATTGATGTCCTCTCGAGGTCAGGTTCCCCAATCTGGCTGGATCGCTTCCCGCATCGCGGGTGAAGTTGCCGATCTATCGCGCTGCCAGACGCAGGCCATCGGTGGCCGGCTTTGTCTCGGTTCTGAGCAGAATGGCCCGGATGTCCACCAGAATCGCCAGAAGGCACGTCGCGACGCAGCCGATGATGAACCCGAGGACGCCGCCGCCGAGCGCGCCAACCACGCTGAAACTTCCCCCGCCGAAAGTGCCCAAAATGCGGCCGACGGCGATGAAGCCGACGAGGGTTGTGATCGCGACGATCCCAACGATGATCAGGTTCGCGAATTCGATAATAATGTTCCTAAGGTTGTCCATTTGGCCTTCTCCTTTTGGCTTTCGTCTTTTTGGTAACCGGACTGTTGTTCGAGGAGCAGGCATTCGCGCCGCCGCTCCGAGTCGGATCTCTTCGGGATTTCCACGGTCGCAGATTGCGGGCGTTCAATTCGATTGAACGAATCGTTCAGCGCCACTCGCGTAAAATAGCTAAGACAACCAAATTCGCATCTTTGTCACCTTGCCCCAACCGGGAGTTGATAGTACCGTCGCGGATGCCGGACGAGGGCAGTCGAAAGAATCTTGGATTCGGGGCGAGCCCTGCGGCAGTCCAAGGGGGGACGGGTTGTCTCAAACCACACCGACCAAGGTCGCGATTCTAGGCGGCGGGATGGCATCGATTGCCGCGGCGTTCGAGCTCAGTCGGCCGGAATTAGACGAGCGCTACGACGTTACCCTTTACCAGCGCGGATGGAGGCTCGGCGGCAAAGGAGCGAGCGGACGCAACCACGCGGTCGCCGATCGAATCGAAGAGCACGGCCTTCACGTCTGGTTCGGGTTCTATGACAACGCCTTCAGGCTAATGCGCGACTGCTATGAGGAATTGGGCAGACCGTCAGGAAAGCCGCTCGCAACATTCGGGGAGGCATTCAAGCCGGCTCCAAACATCGTTCTCTATGAGAATGTCGGAGGCTCAACGCGGCCTTGGATCGCGTGGGAGTTCAGCCCGCCGGCCAACGATCTGACGCCCGGTGAACCGGTTTCTCTGCCGCGCTTTTGGGAGGTGGCGCGGCAAACGCTCGACTGGCTGTACTACTGGTGGCACTACATCTGCGAACGTAGAAACGACGCCATTAGAGATTTCGAACGGGCAGTCTCGCTTGCTCGGAAGAATTCGCAAGTCGCACATCCGCCACCCGAGGACAAAAACCGGCTCATGCGCTATATCGACCACTTCGAATTCTGGCTGAAAAGCAACCGTAACGCCGTCATCGAGGGGACTAGGCGGGTGATTCACGGCGCGGCGGCGGATGTTCGGTTGTTTTGGACGTTCGCCAATACAGCGTTTAGTACGATCCGTGGAATAGTTTTCGACCGGCTCTTGTCCTCCGGGTTCGATCGAATAAATGACGAAGAACTGAGCGATTGGCTGCACCGACACGGGGCCAGCGAAGAAACGCTCAAGGGACCATTGGTCACCGCATGGTACGATATGGCGTTCGCATATCTGAACGGCGACGCCAAGTGCCGGAACATGGCGGCGGGGACTGCGCTTATTTGTATGTTGAGGCTCCTCTTCACGTATAAGGGGGCGTTTGCGTACAAGATGCAGGCGGGGATGGGCGACACGGTTTTCGCGCCATTTTACGAAGTCCTTAAAACACGCGGCGTTAAGTTCAAATTCTTCCGTTGCGTGACGGATCTGATTCCGTCTGGGGCGATGGATTCGATAGAACGTATCGAAGTCGTGCCTCAGGCGGACTTGAAAACAAAGAACTATGAGCCTCTACGTGACGTAAAGGGTTTGCCGTGCTGGCCTTCGGAACCCTTGTGGGATCAGTTGCGTCTGCCGAACTCTTTTTTACGGGCTTCCACAAAAGAAACCAATTTTGAATGGAATGAGAATCCGCTGGAAAGAAAAGCGTTGACCCTTAGAAGCGGTAAAGACTTTTGACGTGGTGGTTCTCGGAATTCCTGTCGAAGCATTGAAAAGAATCTGCAAGAAGCTTTCTGAGTGCGATCCGATCTTCGACCGCATGCTCAACAACGCTGCAACGACGATGACCCAGGCCTTCCAGGTATGGATGAGCACCGATCTGTCTCAATTGGGCGCCGATAAACTTCGGGATTGTACGGCGACCGGGTTCGTTGAGCCATTCGATACTTATGCCGACATGAGTCATTTGATCGGCAAGGAAAATTGGGTCAATTCGGTAGGAAGCGTTGGTTACTTTTGCAACGTCCTGAAGGACTGCGAGTCCGATACTCAGACCAAAGCCAACGACCGCGTCAAGCAGAACGCCGTCACCTTTCTCCGCGACCAAGTGCAGCATCTCTGGTCTGGTGCTCGTCCTAAGGGCACGTTCGATTGGAGTCTGCTAATTGATAGCTCGGCCAGGAAAGACGACAAACGATTCGAGAGCCAATGGTGGATAGCTAACTTTCAGCCGAGTGAACGTTACACCTTGACCCCGGCAGGCAATGTCGCGAATCGCCTGCAAACCAATCAGACGAGGTTCAAGAACCTGTTCCTGGCCGGCGATTGGATCAGGACGGGCCTCGATGCTGGATGCATTGAGGCGGCGGCGCTCGCAGGCAGGCAGGCTGCGCGGGCGATCAAGGGGACTGACGAGCAGTTCCCCAACGAATCGACAGACTGGCTGAAGGAATTCTGAGTGGCCTGGCGAATGCCGGTAAAACCCTTACCGCTCTATGTTGAATATGGCGGCCTTGCGACGACCCCGCAGCCGGACTTAATCGACGATTGTGTCTTGTATGGATTCTTCCCGCGCGCCGACTGCCAGAAGCTCGCGAGTCTATGCAAAAGGGTCTTCGCCGCGCCATCGGGCGGCGCGGTCAACTGTGTTCCGCTGTCGGACCGCGTGATGCTCACCTTCGGACGGGCAGCGAAGGTTCGACCGAAGCTGAAACCCTACGCGCAGATGGGCTATGGCGCCGAGAAACAGGTTGCCTTCTGGATTCCAGTCCGAGTCTCGACAAAAGGGAGCGCCAAGCAGTTTCCGAGCTTGGCGTGGTTCGTTCCATATATGTGGGTGGATAATCCCCTATCGTTATGTGGGGGCCGGGAAATTTTCGGCTGGGCAAAGAATTGGGGTTCGATGACCTTGGCAGACGAAAGCCCGAAGCGCGATTTCACGCTTCACGCATATGGCGGAAATTATAACCCCGGTTCGGCGTCTGGATATTTTCCGCTTATAGCTGTTACGCCACTCTCCGTGTCCACCTCGAAACCCGCGAATAGCCGCGTCGACGCTGTTCTTGAGTGGCTATTAAAGGAAGCGCAGAAGGGAATCGAGGAAGAATTTCAAACTCTATTCAAGTGGTTTGCGAAGAGCACGGCGCCGATCGTCTTTCTCAAGCAATTCCGATCGGTCTCCAATGGATTGGTTGCTTCCGTTCAGGAAATCGCCGGTACCACGACCGATGTAAGACGTATGAAGTCCCTGCAACCGATACTGACTAGGCACCAATTGGCTGTTCAGCCTTCGAACAGTCATCCGATAATCCCTGAACTAGGCATTACCAACCAAAAGCTCTGGCCGGGATTCGAGATCAAGATGGACTTCACTCTCCAAAACGGAACCAGGCTCTGGCCGTAAATGCCGATCCGCGCATCCTCGCGCTCCTGGCTACCCGCAACGGCCTTTACCCTCTTCGATACCGGCGCCATCCGCGCCGGCCGCGGGGCTATCAAGGTTCCAGCGAAGAAATGCCGACTCACTTTCAAATTGCGCGGCAAGGATCGATTCGTCGTACGGCATCTTCATCTCGTGCGCCAAAGTGCGCCCGCGCGCCCATAGCTTACGCGCGCGCTTCCCGTCCCTTTCCAGCGACGCCATCACCCCCGTCCATAACAGGGTGCGCGGGCGAGCAATAGGAAATGACCGTGAAAATCTTCGCAGCAGCCGAAGCGCATTCATAAGCTGCCGCCGGCAGTCCTCCGAAGGCTCCGCGAGCCATCTTGAGA
>JBOHWH010000117.1:0-4583 GCA_050736695.1 Binataceae bacterium (SeqCode)
GATTTACGCCGGTGAATTGATTCGGCAGGGTATCGCGCCGCGGCGCGCCGCAACCGTCGCGGTAACGTGGTCGCTGACCGATGAGGCCGACAGCAAGCGCGCGATCGATGAAGTCGTAAAGGCGATCTTTCCGTAGCCGCTGCGGCTGGGCTTAACCCGCGCGAGGGCGCGGCTCTGGTTGAAAGCATAGGCGAGGTTCGACATGGCAAAACTTCTTCGACCGATGGGAACGCTGGTGGCCGCCGCCGCAGTCGCGATGATTGTGGGATTCGGCGCTCCGGCCCGCGCGCAGGTCCCGACCGCGTCATTGCAAACCGGTCCGCGGCTCGATTTTCCCGCCGGTCTTGCGACCGACAATCGCACCGTCTATGTTGCGAACTCGCGCAACAACACCATCGTTGCAATTGATGTCGTATCGCACAGCATCACCACGGTCGCGGGAACCAATTTCCAGGACGGCAGCAACGACGGCGTTGGCGATACCGCGCGCTTCAACAGCCCCGACGGAGTGGCGCTGGTGGGCCGCGACCTCTACGTGCTCGACACCAACAACTCAGATCTGCGCAAGGTCAATCTCGATACTCGCACCGTCAGCACCGCGGCCGGCACCGCCAATATCTCCGGCACCGACGACGGTCATGCCACCGCCGCGCACTTCAACCTGCCCACTCAAGTCACCACCGACGGACAGAACCTGTACATCTCCGACACCGGCAACAACACTGTTCGCCGCTTGTCCCTGGCCGATGGGATGATCAAGACCATCGGCGGCCAGCCGCAGCAGGCCGGCAAACAGGACGGGCCTGCGACCAAGTCGCTGTTCAACGGGCCGAGCGGAGTCGCCACCGACGGCAAGATGCTCTATATCTCCGATACCGGAAACGAATTGATTCGAAAGATCGATCTTTCGAGCATGACTGCTTCGACGATCGCGGGGACCGGAGAGGAAGGCAGCAAGGATGGCGCCGGGCCGCAGGCGCAGTTCTCCAATCCGGGCGCGCTGTGCCTTAACGGAACCACGCTCTACGTGATGGACGGCGACAATCACGCAATCCGAAAAATCGACACCGGCACCGATAACGTAACCACGCTGACTCAGGTCAACGGACATATCGGCTCGGGATGCGCCATCACCAGCGACGGCAAGACTTTGTACTACTCCGACACCACTGAGAACGCGGTGCAGGCGACCGATACAGGCAACGGCAATTTCGTCTCGCTCTATCCGGTGGGCCAATGATCCCGGCGGGCGCCGGTAATCTAACGAGCCCCGCGGCCGCGGCCGCACGCTAAGATTGTGATCGATCTGCGCAGCGACACCGTTACCCTGCCGACGCCCGAGATGCGCGAGGCGATCGCGCGCGCCGACCTGGGTGACGACGTTTACGGCGAGGACCCCACCGTCAATCGGCTCGAGGCGATGGCCGCCGCGATGGTTGGCAAAGAAGCCGCGCTGCTGGTCCCGAGCGGCACGATGGGAAATCTGGCTGCGATGCTGACGCATTGCGCACGCGGCACCCGCGCTCTGGTCGGCTCCGAATCGCACACCAATCTTTATGAAGCGGGAGGGGCCTCGGCGCTCGGCGGAATCGTCTTGACCCCGATTCACAATGAGGAAAGCGGCGAGCTCTCGCTCGACGAACTTCGGCGCGAGCTCTTGGCGCCCGACGACGATCATTTCGCACGCCCGGGACTGGTCGTGATCGAAAACACGCACAACCGATGCGGTGGCGCGCCGATCACCCTCTCGCACATGGCCGCCGTCGCCGAGCTGGCCCGCCGCAAGGCGCTGCCGGTGCATCTGGACGGTGCGCGCATCTTCAACGCCGCGGTCGCTCTGGAAGCCAAGGCCGCCGCGATCGCCGGATACGCCGACACGGTTTCGTTCTGCCTCTCGAAGGGGCTTGCCTGCCCCGCCGGCTCGCTGCTGTGCGGCAGCCGCGAATTTATTTCCAGCGCACGACGTACGCGCAAGCTTTTGGGCGGCGGGATGCGCCAGGCCGGAGTCCTCGCGGCGGCGGGAATCGTCGCACTGACCACGATGGTCGATCGGCTGGCCGAGGATCATTTGCACGCCCGAGCGCTTGCGCAAGGTTTGGCGCTAGTCGCCGGCATCAACGTGCGCCAGGTTGCGCGCCGCACCAATATGGTAGTGTTCGACGTCGACGGCGAGGAAGCGGGTGCACGGAAGTTCAACGAAGCGATACGCGAGCGCGGCGTGCTGATATCGCCACGCGAGCCGGGCTCGTTCCGCGCTGTCACCCACTACGGAGTCTCGCGCGCCGATATCGATCGCGCGGTTGCGATGGCGGCGCAGGCTGCTGGCGAGGCGTTCGGCGACTAGAGCGCGCCCAAATCCTATCCGCTAGAGCGGAAATTACTATCAATTACTGCCATGGATTCGCTCGAAGCACTGTTCTCTCTGCGCGGGCGTCGCGCTCTGGTGACTGGCGCGTCGTCGGGGTTGGGTGTCGAATGCGCGGTCGCGCTCGCAATCGCGGGCGCCGATATCGCGCTGGTTGCGCGGCGCGCTGGCCGCGTCGAGAAACTTGCCGCCGATCTTTCACGAACCTATCGCGTCAAATCCGCTGGAATTGGCGCCGATGTATCAATCGACACCGATCTCGACCGCGCAATGGCGCAGGCTTCTGGAGCGCTCGGCGGCGTGATCGATATCCTGGTAAACAATGCCGGAGTATCGCCGACCGGCCGCGCCGAAAATTTCAAGCGCGAGGATTGGGATCATGCGCTGGCGGTGAATTTAACCGCGCCAATGATGCTCTCGCAGCGGGTCGCGCGCGTGCTTATCGCCGCAAAAAAGCCGGGCAGGATCATCAATATCGCGTCGATCTACGCAAGCGTCGCGAGCTCAGTCTACCGCCTGTCGGCCTACGTCGCGACCAAGGCGGCGCTCGCAAATCTCACCCGGCAACTCGCCGTCGAATGGGCGCCGCACGAGATTCTGGTAAACGCGATCGCGCCCGGATGGATTCCCACCGAAGCGACCGAGGGCGGAATCGCAAAGGCCGCCAACAAGCAGCGGATGGAGGCGTTCACTCCGCTCGGCCGCCTCGGCCGTCCCGAGGAATTGCGCGGCGCGGTGGTCTTTCTTGCCGGTCCCGCTTCCAGCTACGTCACCGGCGCCATGCTCGCGGTTGATGGCGGCTACACCGCATGGTGAGGCTGCCACGGTGGTCGCCCGCGGACGCAAGCGCGGCTGGAGAGGGTGATGAGCAAGATTAGTCTCGTGCGCCAGATTGTCCGCCGCAAGCCGGCCGCGATGCTGATAGCGGAGGCCGATAGCGGAAGCGGCGGCTTGAAGCGCGCACTCGGCGCTCTGGACCTGACGATGCTGGGAATCGGAGCGATCGTCGGCGCCGGAATTTTCGTGTTGACTGGGGTCGCGGCGGCAAAATATGCCGGACCCGCGATCACGCTCTCGTTCGTAGTGTCGGGATTTGCCTGCGCGATGGCGGCGCTGTGCTACGCCGAGTTCGCCGCGATGATCCCGATCGCGGGCAGCGCGTATTCGTACTCCTACGCGACGATGGGCGAGCTGGTCGCATGGATCATCGGATGGGATCTGGTGCTCGAGTACGCTGTCGGCGCCGCCGCCGTGGCCGTCGGATGGTCGGGCTATTTGCAGGTGATTCTCAAGGGCTTCGGTCTTAGCCTGCCGAGCGCAATCGCGCATGCGCATGGAGCGGGAGCAGGCGGCCTGATCGATCTGCCCGCGCTGCTGATCGTGCTCCTGATTACGGCGGTCCTCTACGTTGGAATTTCCGAGAGCGCGCGAATCAATTCGGTGATTGTCGCGATCAAGCTCGGCGCGATCGCGATCGTGATCGTCGTCGGCGCTTTTTACATACGTCCCGCCAACTGGTCGCCGTTCGCACCGATGGGATGGAGCGGCGTGATGAAGGGCGCGGCCGTGATCTTCTTCGCTTATATCGGATTCGACGCGGTCTCGACCGCCGCCGAAGAAGTGATCGATCCCAATCGCGACCTGCCGATCGGAATCCTCGCGTCGCTGTTCGTCTGCACCGCGCTCTATATTCTGGTCGCCGCCGTGCTGACCGGGATGGTACCGGCGCACACGATCGACTTGAACGCTCCTCTAGCCTCAGCGTTCGTGCATCGTGGATTGAACGCGGTCTCAGGGATAGTCTCCCTCGGCGCCGTAGCCGGTCTGACTTCCGTGCTGCTGGTGCTGTTGCTCGGGCAATCGCGCGTCTTCTTCGCCGTCTCCCGCGATGGCTTGCTGCCTGCGGCGTTCAGCCGAATTCATCCGCGCTTCCGGACCCCGTACATCCCGACCACGCTGACGGGAATCGCGGTCGGGGTCACCGCCGCGCTCCTGCCGATTCAGGAAATCGCGGAGCTTACCAATATTGGGACACTATTCGCGTTCGTGCTGGTATGCCTTGGGCTTATGATTCTGCGCTGGATCGCGCCGGATATGCATCGTCCGTTTCGCACGCCGCTGGTGCCCCTCGTGCCAAGCCTGGGCGTAATCTTCTGCCTGTACCTGATGCTGAGCCTGCCGGCGGTCACATGGATCAGATTCTTTGTCTGGATGGCGA
>JBOHWH010000118.1:0-13922 GCA_050736695.1 Binataceae bacterium (SeqCode)
CTCGTTCACGATCCCGTTGGCGCCCAGCATATCGCGAGCGTCGCGTGCGATCTTTAACGCCTCATTCACGTTGTTGCGCTTGGCGAAAGAGACATGCTCAGGGCGAAGTTTTCCTTCGTCCTTCAGATGCGCCAGGCGCAGGCAGATCATCTGCGCCTTGGTGATCTCGGTCAGCATCTTGACCAGCTTGTTCTGCACCAACTGATAGCCCGCCAGCGGCCGCGAAAACTGCTTGCGCGATTTCGTGTAGTCCAGCGCGGTGTTGAAGCAGGTACGCGCCGCGCCGATCGCTCCCCACGCGATTCCGTAACGCGCCTGCGTCAGGCATCCCAGCGGGCCCTTGAGTCCGCGCGCGTTAGGCAGATGCGCGGTTGCGGGGATACGCACGTCTTCGAAGATCAGCTCCGACGTGATCGACGCGCGCATCGAGAATTTCCCGTGAATGTCGCGGGTCGAGAATCCCGGTGTTCCTTTTTCGACGATGAAGCCGGTGATGCCTTGATCAACCTTGGCCCACACGATTGCGAGGTCGGCGATCGAGCCGTTGGTGATCCAGCGTTTGGTGCCGTTCAGGATCCATCCGTCGCCGTCCTTGCGCGCGCGAGTTTCCATGCCGCCCGGGTCCGAGCCGTGGTCGGGTTCGGTCAACCCGAAGCATCCGAGGAATCGGCCCTTGGCCATTTCCGGCAAGTAGCGTTTCTTCTGTTCCTCGGTGCCGTTTGCATAGATTGCATACATCGCGAGCGAACTTTGCACCGACGCGAAGGAGCGGAGTCCGGAGTCTCCGGCTTCGAGCTCCTGCATGATTAGCCCGTATGCGACGTTGTTCATCCCGGCGCATCCGTAACCCTTGATATTGGCCCCGAACATCCCGAGCTCCGCCATCTGCGGGATAAGCTCGACCGCGAAAGTTTCGTTGGCGAAGTGACGCTCCACGTGCGGAAGCACTTCGCGCTGGACGAAGCGCTTGACTGTGTCGCGGGTGGCGCGTTCCTCGGACGTCAGCAGATCGTCCAGGTTGAAGTAATCGAGATCTTTTAACGAATCCGCCATGTTAGACTCCGTGTCGGGTTTGGCCGCGAAATTTTCATGAGATCATAGGCGCGATTCCGGCTAGTATGATTCGAGGCGTCCGCGAACTCTTCACGAATTATGACTAAAAGCCTGTCGAGAGTCTTCCTTGACCCCACTTGATTCGGCCGTGCGCATTCCGCAGGGTAACTAATGAGGCTCGGCAGGTTAACTATGGCTACTGCTTGCCTCACCTCCAAGCATCAATTAGCCTCATACAATAAGTAAGCAATATGCACATCGAAACGCTAAAGGTCTTCTGCGACATAATTGAGAGCGGTAGCTTTTCTTATGCCGCATCGCAAAACTTTGTCACCCAGTCGGCGGTCAGCCAGCAGGTCCGGAGCCTCGAAGAAAAGTACGACTGCCGATTGATAGAACGGGGCAGGGCGGGAGTCAAACCGACTCCGGCCGGACAGATTCTGTACACCGCCAGCAAGGAAATCGTGCGCCGATTCATGGAGCTTGAGAATCGGCTGCGCGAAATCGGCTCGGTGATCGCCGGATCGATTCGTGTAGGCACGGTTTACAGCGTCGGGTTGCACGAACTGCCGCCTTACCTGACTGAATTTCTGCGCAACTATCCCGCAGTCAATGTGCATCTGGAATATCTGCGCTCGAACAAGATTTACGAAGACCTGATCGAAAGCAAGATCGATCTCGGGGTGGTCGCCTATCCCGCCAAGCGCAGCCAGATCGTTTCGATTGCGTTCCGCCACGACGAGCTGGTTCTTGTCGTTCCGCCCGACAGCACCCTGCCCAAGCATGGCAAGGTCAGCGTCGGCGCGCTCGTGGGACAGAAGTTCGTTGGCTACGAACGCGACATCGCGACCCGCAAAGCTTCCGACCGAATCCTGCGCGAGTACGGGGTTAAGCCGAACTATGTGCTGGAATTCGACAATATCGAGACCATCAAACGCGCGGTCGAGATCGGGCTTGGATGCGCGATCGTGCCGCGGCTGACGGTCGAAAACGAAGTGGCGCGCGGGACGCTAAGGTTGCTCGAATTTTCGGAAGGCACCTTCACCCGTCCGCTCGCGATCATCTACAAGCGCGGACGCGAGCTCTCGCCCGCGGTGCGCAAGTTTATCGACGTGCTGACGCAGACCAATATCCTGCCCAAAGTCGGAGCACGCGCCGAGCGTTCCGAGCGCGGCGGACGCGCGGAGCGGCTGACCTCTGCCGAGGGCCCTGAGAAAGTCGAGAAATCAGCCTAGCGCGTTTTATTCGAGTACTTGAAACGGCAGGATGCGCGAGGCGTCCGGCCGTTTCCTTTTTCAAGCCTCGTCTCTAAAGCGCGGGGCGCTTAAAACCGCCGAGCTCCTGCTCGAGTACCTTGGCGACCGCCAGCACTTCTTCTTCCGCGAACGCCCGGCCCATCACCTGCACCCCGATCGGAAGCCCGTCCTTATCTTTACCGGCGGGAACCACCGCGCCGGGCAAGCCGGCGCAGTTTCCGATCAGAACCGGCCAGTTGGCGGCAAATATCGGAAAGGATTTTCCGTCGATATCCACCTCGGTCGCGCCGTGCGGAAATGCGGTGATGCAGAACGGCGGCAGGACCAGGATTGGATAACGCTCCATGAACTCCGCGAGTTTGGTCCGCCAGGTATCGCGCACTATCGAGATGACGAAATATTCGGCCGCAGTCTTGCCCGGACCGGCCGATGAGAGCAGGTTGCGCAGCCGCTCGCGCGACAGATGCATCTTGTCGTTAATTAAGCCCGCCAGCAGCGCGCCACCATCCGCCATCGCGTAGTCGAACCACAGCCGCGCCGCGTCCTCGACCGGAGGCTTCACTTCTTCGACGGTGACGCCGACCTTCGACAGCGCGTGCGCCGCGCGGACAGTCGCCTCCCGAATCTCACGCGCCACCGGAACCTCGCCGGCGGCGGTAAAGAATCCGACCCGGATTTTCTTCACCTCGACGCGCTCCGGATGAGCCTCGGGCGTCGGAACCGTGTAGGGGAAGCTCGGATGCGGCCCCTTGACGATATTGTAAGCGAGCGTCAGGTCATCGACGAAGCGCGCCATCGGACCGATCGTCGCCATGTGTGCGATTGGCGGAGGCGGCGCTCCGGGCGACATGTGTCCGCTGGTGGGAATCGTGCCCCAGCTCGGTTTGAGTCCCGAGACGCCGCAGAAGTGCGATGGGACGCGAATCGAGCCGCCGTAGTCCGAGCCCATCCCAAGCGGCGACATCCCGGCGGCAAGCGCCGCCGCCTCGCCGCCGCTGGAGCCGCCGGGCACGCGCTGGTGATTCCAGGGATTGTTGGTCGCGCCGAAGACGGGATTGTCGCAATCGTAATCCAGCGTCATTTCGGGCGTGTTGGTCTTTGCGATAACGATTGCGCCGGCTGCGCGCAGCCGCGCCACGCTGGGCGCGTCGGTCGTGGCGATGTGATGCTCGAAAATTTTCATGCCCCAGGTCGAGCGCACGCCGGCGGTGATTATCGAATCTTTGATCGTGATCGGCAGACCCTCGAGCGGCCGCGCGCCGGCTTTTTTCGCAAGCCGCTTGTCGCTGTCGGCGGCCTCTTCGATCGCGCGCTCTTCGACCAGAGTTACGACCGCGTTGAGGTTGCGATTGACCGATTCGATCCGCTCGAGGAACTGATCGACAAGTTCGGTCGCCGAGACCTCACGCGCCTTGAGCATCGCGGCCAGCTTGTGCGCCGGGGCAAAAAAGAGATCGCTGGAGAATGCCATTCGGAACCTCGCGTCGGTGAAAACCTATGTTGCGGGTCATACCATCGCCGGCGCTTCATTGCACGCGCCGGAAGAGCGAAGCGAGGAGCGTTTGCACTTCGCGACGGACTTGCCGCAGGCGTATCCGCGGCGGAAGTTAGAACGCGGGCAATTCCGCGGAGGGCCGAGCTATGGAATCGAAACTCGAGGCGATCGCGCCGGTGTTCCTGGTCAAGGACGTAAGACGCGCCGCCGAATACTATCGCGACCGCCTGGGGTTCGAGCTCGGCGATTATTTCGGTGAGCCGCCGGAGTTTACGATCGTTCGCCGCAACGCAGTGCGGATCGCGATGCGCCGGGCGGATCGCGGCCGGGTAAATTCCAATCGCGCGTTGAAGCCTGAGGCCATCGACGCATACGTCTGGGTCAGCGACATCGACGCACTGTACCGCCAGTTCGTCGCCAATGGGGTGCCGGTCGCGCACGCGCCTGAACTGCAGGAATACGGGATCCGGGAAATCGAGATCCGCGACCTCGACAGCTACGTGCTGACCTTTGGACAGTTAGTGAATCGCCCGCCGGGCTGAGAGTCTGTGAATTTTTAGGCCGCCGCGGCCCTTCTTTCCGTCGTCCTGAGCGGAGGCCGCCGCGGCCGCCCCCCGTCATCCTGAGCGGCGGCCGTTGCGGCCGGAGCCGAAGGATCCCGGGGCGTTCGTGCAGACCCTCACGATCGCCTTCTCCGACTTTGGGGACGGCCTGCATCCTCCCGGCGTTTTGATTCCTTCGCCGGTGCGAGCAGTGCGGCGATTTCAGGTAACGGGAAGACCCGAGGAGGAATCGCGATTGTGTGCATGAACGCCCGGGATCCTTCGACTCTGGCCGAAACGGCCGCCGCTCAGGATGACGGAAGGGGCGGCAGAGTCGAAAAAATCACAAACTCTCAGGATGACGGAGGGGGGCCGCAGCGCCCCGGATTCCGAATAAATTCACAGACTCTCAGGATGGCGGAAGGGCGGCAGATTCAAGAAAATTACAGACTCTGAGTCGAGCTGAACGCGCGAAGCGTGCGGGAAAGCTCGCGGCCAGCGTTAAATTCGCGCTGGCCGCGAGTGTCTGTGGAATCGAACAAAAGCCGCGGGTGTCGCTTTTCGCGCTACTCGATACTGGTGCTCGGCAGCGCGGGCGCGCTCCTGACTGGGCCGGCACCGTTATCCATCGGCTGCGCGCCCGATGGGTACGCGCCGGAGCTGGTCGAAGCGACGGGTGCGCCCGTGGGCGCTATCGGCTGCACTGCGGATACTCCCGAGTTGTCCACAGGCAGCGGCGCGGTCTCGGTCGGTCCGCTGAAGTTGATTGGTTGCTGGCCGGCGACCATCTGCGGCGTCAACACGTAATCTCCGCCGAGCGAGCTGCGCCAGATCGTGTCGGCGGTCTGCGTATTGCCGGCCGTGATCAGCCACGCCGCTCCGCCGCTGATACCACCCAGCACCGCGTACACCAGCTTGGCCGGGATGTAGAGTAGGTTGCCGAACAGCGCGGCGGCGCCGTAGCCTGCGCCGGGCCAATTCACACCGCCTTGATCGGGTTGCTGCACCTGCACCGGCGTTCCAGCCGCGGCGGGCGCCATCTGCGCCTGCGCCAGGTTAGCCGCCATTGGACCAAACGGCATCGCGAGCAGAGCCGCAAGCACGTACGCCGCCATCCGATTCCGATTTGTAAGGGTTTTTAGTAATCGCATAAACATCCTTCGATAAACCTCCACCGCACCTCTTACGATTTTTTCATTCAGTTTTGACCACCGCGCCCGATGGCAGGAGGTCCATCAGATGGCGGAACGCGCGGTCCAGATAATCAGCGTCTTTCGACTCCAGCGTTAGCTTCACGCGGTATTCGGGATTTCCGATCAGCGGATACGATCCGAGCATCAGGTTGGGAAAGGCAGCCACGCAGGCGTCGAGATGCTCGGCGATAATGCCCTCGTTCGCGACGGTATATATCGCGCGGATGAAGTACGGGTCGGTTGCAAAACGTGGCTTGAGTGCGGCGAGCTTGGCCTCGAAAAGCTGCGGAATTCCCGGCAGTACGTACACGTTTTCGATCTGCACCGTCGGAAAGCGAATGTCGCCGCCGTGGTTCAGGATCGCACCCGCGGGGACATACGCCATCTTGAGCCCGGCCTTGTTGAGCTTCTCGGTAAAGTGCTCGCGGATGAGCGCTTCGAGTTCGGGATCCACAATCAGCTCTCGCTTGAACGCGGCGGCGACACCTTCCATCGTCAGATCGTCGTGGGTTGGGCCGACGCCGCCCGAGGTGATCACGAGGTCGAAACGCGACGCGCACCATGCGACTTCCTGCGCGATCACCGCGATTTCATCCGGGATAGTTGCGACGCGCATCAGCGCGACGCCAAGCTTGTGCAGCTCTCGCTCGGCGAAATAGGCATTGGAGTCCTGCACCTTGCCGGACAAGATTTCATTGCCAATAACGATCAGCGCGCACGTGCGTTCCCGCATCGCTCTGCCTCGGCCTGCCTCCGCACCTGATGCTCATTATCCCGTGCCGCGCGCCCAGCGGCAAGGATACCTCGCGCGCGGGCTAGCCGCGGAGCAGGCGGTGGAGATTTTCGAGGTCGCGGCGGACTTCGCTTAGCACGCGGCGCGTCGGACCGTCGGAGGCTTTCGTATCGCCATTGCCGTTGCGCGGCGGGGCGGGAGTAACCGCAATTCGTTTCGCGTCGCGCGGAGAGGCTTTGCCGGACATCAACGCGTCGATGCCGTGCTCGCGAATATGCTTGTTCGCACCCGCGATCGTGAAGCCCTCCTGATGCAGCAGCCGTTTTATCAGGCCGAGCACCTCGAGATCGCGCGCGTGGTAGAAGCGATGCTTGGTGCGGGAATGCCTGGGCTTAAGAAACGGGAACTGGGTTTCCCAAAAACGCAGGACGTAGGTCTCGACGCCGATGCGCTCGGCCGCCTCGCCGATCTTGAGGCCGCGCTCGGGAATCTCCGCCATCGGCGCGGCGGCTCGCGTGCGCGCCAGCGGCTTTGCCGGCTTCGTGCGCTTGCGAGCGGCTGCGGGACGAGGGCGGCGTTGAGGGCGTTTTTTTCGGGTCATTACTTCCCGGAGGCGCCGTTATTCACTCGATCCTTCAGAACCTGACTCGGCTTGAAGGATAGCACGCGCCGGGAGTCAATCGTGATAGGGGCGCCGGTTTGCGGATTGCGTCCGCGGCGAGCGTGCTTGTGGTTGACGATGAAAGTGCCGAAGCCGGAGACTTTCACCCGGTCGCCGTTGCGCAGACCGTCCTTGATAATCGCGAAGACCGCTTCAACGATTTCACAGGCTTCCTTTTTCGAGGAGCCCACCCGCTCGTAGATCAGATCCACGAGATCAGCTTTGGTCATGCCCTGCGGCGTATAGGTCCCCACCCGTTCGTCGCTATGAGCACGCTTTACTGCCGCAACTCCGCCCCCAGCCGCGTCCGCGCCTGCTCGACCAATGCAGTATGGACGCGATTGACCTCCTCATCCGTCAGCGTGCGATCCGAAGCCCGGTACAAACAAGCCAGTGCGATACTCTTTCGCCCCGGCGCAATCCCCTGTCCCTCGTACACGTCGAACACCTCGACGTCTTCCAAAAGCGGCGACGTGGTCGAGTCCCGCACCGTTCGCTCGACCATCGCGGCCGGGAAGTTGCGATCGACCACCAGGGCAAGATCGCGGCGAATCGCCGGAAATCGCGGGGGCGGCACGATCGTTTTACGCGGCGAGAAACCATAAGAAATGAATTTCTCTAAGTCAAGTTCAAAAACCGCGCAGGGTCCGCCCAGGTCCAGCCGCAGCGCCTCTGCGGGATGCAATTCGCCTACGTAGCCAGCGCTTTCACCCTCCAGCAGCACCTCCGCCGATCGCCCCGGATGCAGAAACGGCGCATGAGCCGGATTGATCGCGCGGAACTCGGCGCGCGGCCCCAAATCCATTGCGCCGAACCAGGTTTCCACAATTCCTTTCATCGCGAAAAACCCCGCCTCCAGGCCTTTGTCTCCAACCGTCGCCGCCGCATAGGGTCCATAGCTCACTGCCGCAATCACCTGCCGCTCGCGAGTATAGTCACCGTGCCGCGCGAAAGTCTTCGCAATTTCGAAGACGTGAAACGCGTTCGCTTGCCGGTTTAGATTGAAGCGCAGCGCGCCGAGCAGCCCCGGAAGTAAACTTAAGCGCAACTCGCCCAACTCGGCTGAGAGCGGGTTTTCGATTTTGACAGAGGTGGCGTCGGCCGCGATACCGCCGAAGCGGGCATTATCGGCTGCCGCGATAAACGCGAGCGTGAGCCCCTCGGTCAATCCGGCGCCGAGCATGAGCTCGCGCGTGCCGGCGATAAATTCGCGCTCCGGATTTGCGGCGCCGATCGCGGCGATACGCGGCGGCAGCGTCTCCGGGATCTCTTCGAGCCCGCCCAACCGCGCAACTTCCTCGGCGAGGTCGGCCGCTTCATAGATATCGGGACGCCACGCCGGCGCCACAACGCTGTACTTTCCGCGACCGGCCGATTTGACTTCGCATCCGATCGAGATGAGCCGTTTCTTCGCGGTTGCGGCGGGAATCTCGACCCCGAGCAACGCCGCCATCGCGGACAAATTCAGCGTAATCTCGCGCCGCGCCGCGGCGGAGGGTTCGAGGTCAACGATCGGCGCGACGGCTTTGCCGCGCGCGTTCGCGCGGATCAGTTCTCCGGCGCGAGTGGCAGCTTCCGACTGGCCCGCGCGATCGATCGAGCGCGCGAAGCGGTAACTCGCTTCGCTGATGAGGCCCAATCGGCGCGAAGTTTTCGCGATCGAGATTGGATTGAAGAATGCGCTTTCGAGCACGATCGCGACGGTTGACTCGCTGACCTCGGAGTTGAGGCCGCCCATCACGCCCGCGATCGCGAGCGGCTTATCCGCGTCGGCGATCAGCAGATCGTCGGGTGCGAGTTCGCGTTTGATATTGTCCAGCGTAATGAACTCGCGGTCGGCGCCCGCGCGGCGCACGATTATTTTTCCACCGGCGATTTTCGCGAGGTCGAACGCATGCAGCGGCTGCCCGCGCTCGAGCATCACGTAGTTGGTCGTATCGACGACGTTGCTGAGCGGGCGCATCCCGCAGAGCTCGAGCCGCCGGCGTATCCGGATCGGCGACGGGCCGATTTTCACGCCCGCCATCGCAAGCGCGGCGTAACGCGGGCATAGATCCGGTGCCTGGATGTCGATCGCGATCGGACTCGCGCTGTCGCCGGATATTTTCGGCGGTCGCGCGCGCGGAATATTCAGCTTGACGCCGAACAACGCCGCAACCTCACGCGCAAGCCCGATTATCGACAGACAATCGCCGCGATTCGGCGTGATCTCAACGTCGAGCACCGTATCGTCCATCGCGAGGAAGCTGGCAAGGTCAATTCCAATCGGCGCGTCGGCGGGCAGCTCAAGAATTCCGGCATGCTCGTTTGATAATCCGAGTTCGCGTTCGGAGCAGATCATCCCGTTGGACTCGACGCCGCGAATTGTAGCCGCCGCAAGCGGCGGCTCTTTGCCGAGCCGCGCGCCGACCCGCGCGAGCGCCACCATGATCCCGCTGCGCGCGTTGGGCGCGCCGCACACGACGGTGAACTGTCCCGCGGCGCCGGTATCGACCTTGCAGAGCTGCAAGCGATCGGCGTTGGGATGCCGTCCCGCCTCGAGGACCTTTGCGACGACGACGCCGTGAAACGCCGGCGCGATCCTTTCGATATTCTCGACGACCAACCCGGCGGCGCTCAGGCGATCCGCAATCTGCTGCGCGGTCGCCTCGACCTGCACGAATTCGCGCAGCCAGCTAAGCGGCAGCTTCATCGCACACCTGCGCCGACCGACGGAAATTGAGCAAGGAAGCGGAGATCGTTTTCAAGGAACAGCCGCAGGTCATCGATTCCCAGCGCCATCAAACCGGTGCGCTCGACGCCCATCCCGAAGGCGAAGCCGCCGTATTCTTCCGGGTCGAGATTCACCGCGCGCAGCACGTTCGGATGAATCATTCCGCAGCCCAGGACTTCCGTCCATCCGCTATGCTTGCAGACCGGGCATCCGGCGCCATCGCACAGCAGGCAATGGATATCGAGTTCGGCGCTCGGCTCGGTGAATGGGAAAAAGCTTGCGCGAAAGCGGACCTTGGTGTTCGGACCGAAAAATGCGCGCGCGTATTCGGCGAGCACCCCCTTCAGATGCGCCATCGTGATCCGCCCCCGGCGATCGACCATGAAGCCTTCGATCTGCGTGAACATCGGCGCGGCGCGCACGCTCAGATCGTCGCGCCGGTAGCATCGCCCGGGGCATACGATCGCCAGCGGCGGACGCCGGCGCTCCATCACGCGAATCTGCCCGTTGCTCGTATGCGTGCGCAGGAGCATCGCGCCCGGCACGAAAAAGGTGTCCTGCATTTCGCGCGCGGGATGATTCGGCGGAAAATTCAGCGCCGCGAAATTGTGGAAGTCATCCTCGATATCCTGCGTGAACTCGACCTCGAAGCCCATCGCGACAAGGATCGCGAGCATCCGCTCGAGGATCTGCGTCACCGGATGAATCCGCCCGCGCGGAATCTTTGCGCCCGGCAGCGTCACGTCGAGCGCGGCCTCGCCAAGCGAGCGCTCGAGCGCGAGTTCCTGATGACGCGATTGCAAGGCCTCGATTCGGCTTTCGAGCTCGCGCTTGATCTGGTTGACGAGCTGGCCCAGCGCCGGACGCTCGGCCTGCGGCACCTCGCGCATCCCGCGCATGATCTCGGTCAGCTCGCCCGCGCGGCCGAGCACGCGGACGCGGACCGCTTCGATCGCGGGGGCGCCGGCGTCGTCGGACAGCTCCGCCATCGCGCGGCGCCTGATTTCTTCAAGTTGTTCTCTCATCAGCGGTTCTCCCGAATTGTACGCGCGCGTGCGGCGCACTGGAAAACAAAAAGACCATGTGGCAACCCACATGGTCTCATGGTGCGCGACGCCAAACGGGGCGCGGCTTCAGGCAGCCAGGCCGAGCGCGTCCTTGGCGGTGCGCACCAGCTCGGTAAACAAGCCGTCGCGCTCTTTCGCCAGCAGCGCGAGTTGCTTGCGATCGACCTCGACGCCGGCCTTTTTGAGTCCGTCGATAAATTTGCTGTAGGACAGGCCATGCTCGCGCGCGAGCGCATTGATCCGCTGGACCCAGAGCGCGCGGAAGGTGCGCTTCTTCTGCTTGCGATCGCGATAGGCGTAGGTGAGGCCCTTTTCGAAGGTGTTACGGGCTTGACGATAAAGTTTACGCCCGCCGACGAAACCGGAGGCGAGCTTCAACTGGCGTTTATGTCGGCGGCGGGTTTTGGGTCCGCCTTTTGCGCGAGGCATCGGAGGTCAGTCCTTTTCCGGTTCTTTCGGTTGCTTGGGTTCTTTTCGGTTGTGTGGATTGTGCGATGTTTTCGGCCGGGACGCTACCGGTGCGCATTGGGCATCAGGCGTTTCATCGCCTCGCCCTCAGTCTTGCGCAGGATGCCGGGTTTGCGCAGGCCGCGTTTGCGATTGCGATTCTTGGCCCACGCGTGATGGCGCGAGTAGGCCTTCTTGTACTTCACCTTGCCGCCCTTGGTCACGCGGAAACGCTTGGCGGCGGCGCGATTGGTCTTAAGCTTCGGCATCTGTCTGGTCGCTCTTGCTGGTAACTCTTGCTGGTCGCTCGTGGTTGAAGAATTCTATCGCGGGGTCAGCAAGATCGACATGTTGCGCCCTTCCATCCGGGTTCCCCCGTCCGGCTGCGCGACATCGGTCACATCCAAAACGATTCGGTCCAGTAGCGCCCGCCCCAATTCCGGATGGGTAATCTCGCGTCCGCGAAACGAAACCGAGAGCTTAACACGCTGGCCTTCACCAATAAAGCGCCGGATGTGATTGATCTTGAAAGCCACGTCGTGAGCGCCGGTCCGCGCGCCCATCTTCACTTCCTTGATCGACGTCGCCGTCGCGTGGCGCTTGGAGTCGTGCTGCTTCTTCTTGAGCGAGTAGCGATACTTGTCGAAGTCGGTGATTCGGCAAACCGGCGGCTTCGCGGTGGACGAGACCTCGACCAGGTCCAAGCCCTTGCTCTCGGCGATACGAATCGCCTCGCGGACCGGCAGGACGCCGATCTGGCCACCGTCAGAATCGATCACGCGAACTTCGAGAGCGCGGATTAGCTGGTTGACGCGAATCGCGGGCTCTCTCGATGGGGGAGTTCTGAAATCTCGGCGAATATTGCACCTCCTCCGGCACGGCGGCCGGAATCTTGTTTATGATCTGCGCGCCATCAGGCGGGCAGCGGCTCCTTGCGCATTATTTCCAAAAGATTGTCGATCGGTAACGCCTGGCTCTTCGAGCCGCGCAGCAGCCGGAGCGATACCGTGCGGTCCGCGGCCTCGCGCTCTCCGACGACGATCATGTACGGCACCTTGGCGAGCTCGGCTTCGCGAACCTTGAAGCCGAGCTTCTCGTTGCGAAGATCGGGTTCGGCGCGAAAGCCCGCTCCGCGCACCAGCTCCGAAACTTCGCGCGCATAATCTTCGACCTTCTCGCTTAGCGAGAGCACCCGCGCCTGCTCGGGCGCGAGCCAGAACGGCAGCACGCCGCCGGTATGTTCGATTAACACGGCGATAAAACGTTCGAGCGAACCCAAAATCGCGCGATGAATCATCACCGGACGCTCCTCGGCGCCGGTGCTCGTGGTGTACGTGAGGTCGAAGCGCTCGGGCAGGTTGTAATCGAGCTGGATCGTGGCGACCTGCCATTTGCGCTTGAGCGCGTCGGGCACATAAATCTCGATCTTCGGGCCGTAGAACGCACCCTCTCCTGGATTGATCTCGAATGCGATCTCGTTGCGGCCCATCGCGTTGGCGAGCTTGTTTTCAGCCATCCGCCACTGCTCGATAGTCCCCAGATGCGGCTCCGGCATTGTGGCCAACCTGAACTCGACGCGCTCGAAGCCGAGCGTCGTGTACACCTCGCGCACCATCGCAAGGTTCGCCGTGACTTCGTCTTCGATCTGCGCCTCGGTGCAAAAGATATGCGCGTCGTCTTGCGACATCACGCGCACCCGCGTCATTCCGTGCAGGACTCCCGAACGCTCCGCGCGATGCAGCCGCGAGAATTCCGCGATCCTCTGCGGCAGGTCCCGATACGAGCGTTTCTCGGCGCGGTAGATGAACGTATGCCCGGGGCAGTTCATGGGTTTGAGGCCGTAGCCGTGATGCCATCCCTCGGGTCCGGTGTCGATCTTCGCGTCGGGCGCGTCGGGATCAAGGCTCAAGAACATATTCTCACGAAAATTTTCCCAATGGCCCGAGGTATGAAACATCTCGTTCTTGAACACCAGCGGCGTCACGACTTCCTGGTATCCGTAACGCCGGTAGAGCCGCCGCATGTAGCCGATCAGCTCGTTGAAGATGACGAGGCCCTTGGGCAGGTAAAACGGGCATCCGGGCGAGATCGGATCGAAAAAGAACAAACCCATCTCGCGGCCGAGCTTGCGATGGTCTCGTTGGCGCGCGAGTTCGAGCAGCGCCAGATGCTCCTCGAGCGCTTGCTTGGTGGCGAACGCGGTCCCGTAGATTCGCGAAAGCATCGCGTTGTGTTCATCGCCGCGCCAGTACGCGCCCGCGACGCTTTGCAGCTTGAATGCGCGCAAGTAGCGCGTCGAGGGGACATGCGGCCCGCGGCAGAGATCCATCCAGTCGCCTTCCTTGTAGATGGAGACGCTTGGATCGGCGATACCCTCGATGATCTCGACCTTGTACTTCTCGCCCATACCGCCAAAAGTCTTGATCGCCTCGGCGCGCGGAACCTCGATCCGCTCGACCTTCAAGTCGGCCTTCGCGAGCTCTTTCATCTTCGCTTCGATCTTTGGCAGATCGTCAACTGTAAAAGGCGTCGGCGGCGCGAAGTCATAGAAGAAGCCGTCCTCGATGGTCGGGCCGATCGTCACCTGCGTGCCGGGGTAAAGGCCTTGCACCGCCTGGGCCATCAGATGGGCGGTCGAATGGCGCAGCACGTCGAGTCCTTCGGGGCTGTCGGTTTTGACCGGTTCGATCGTGGCATCATCCTTGTTCGGGCGGCCGAGATCGACCAGCTTGCCATTGAGGCGCGCGGCGACGACGTCGCGC
>JBOHWH010000119.1:0-14340 GCA_050736695.1 Binataceae bacterium (SeqCode)
CCAAGAGGCCGAGCCCGTGAATTTCTTCCATCGTGATCAGGGCGCGCACGCCGGCCGCGCGCATCTGCTCTCCGGCGATTCCGAACAGGTCGCAGCGCGGATCGAGCGCCAGGATCTCGCGCGCAAGGTCGGCGCCGTGCAGATCGCCGGAGGCCTCGCCCGCGACGATCATGATGCGCCGGGCGCGAGCGCCGGTATGCGGCGCGGGGGCGCCCAAGTCAGTCGAAAGCGGCATCGCGCAAATTGTGCTTGAAACTCCCGCGCCGCACCACTGGGCCGCGCGCGGTCAATGCGGGGGCGGGGTGTTAGCCAGAAGCGCGGACCATCCCAACACGACCGCGAGCAGGACGCATTCGGCGGCGACATTGCGGATCAGGATTTCGCGCGCACTCGAGTCGTCCAGACGAGAGACGATTCGGAAGCGATTGTACGCGGCGAAGACGAGGATCACGCCGAACGTCGCAAGCTTCCACAGGAGTGTGCGTCCGTAGAGCGCGTCGATCATCAGATGCAGATCGAATCCGATTCGCTCGTACGCGTTGTAGAGGCCTGTCAGCGTCAGGATTCCGACTGCGTATGCGGCGAGCGACGAGACCCGCGGCGTCACGGCGCGAATCCAATCCGCGCGCCCCGGTTTATCGATGCATCCGAGCATCAGCACGGCGAGCGCTCCAATCCACAGACCGGCGCATGCTTGATGTACGAAATAAACCGCGATCGCGAAATGGCCGATGTCGATCGCGTGGCTGGTAATGCTCGCGAGCATCATCAAGACGGCCGTGAGCGCAAGCATCGCGATCGCAGTGGTCCGCGCGCGCACCGGAATCCACGCCACGGCGGGGAGGATTGCGGCCACTACAAGACGCCATACCCACACGCGGCCGGCGTCGGTCTCGCGCAGAATCTCCGGCAGCAGCGGTAAGACCTGAGACCAACACATCTGTGCCATCCCGCAGGCAATATCCATGAACGCAAGCGGAGAAATCACCAGCAGAGCGATCGCGAGCGCGCGCCACGCCCCCACGAGGCGGCGATGAAACGCAACGCTCGCGCTGGGCGCCGGATCGGCGGAGATCAGCGTGAACGCCGCGGTTCCGAAGATCAGCAATTGCGTGACCAGCAGGAGCCACGCAAAAGCCGCCGGGTCTGCAATCAAGCGCCGCTCCCTTTCACCTTGAAGATGTAAGAGCCGTTGGTGTGATGGGTGTCGATACAGACGACGGCCCATTTAACCGTATAGACTCCGGGAGCGAGAGCGCCGACCTTGATCGCCAGATTGCGAGCGTCGGCGCTGACGATCGGGTCGCCGACGGCGTAATTCTTTCCATCGGCGCCATCCACCTCGATCTTCGCAA
This sequence comes from Binataceae bacterium (SeqCode), assembly GCA_050736695.1. Classification (GTDB taxonomy): domain Bacteria; phylum Desulfobacterota; class Binatia; order Binatales; family Binataceae; genus JBARDN01. The sequence goes on from JBOHWH010000119.1 coordinate 1,356, forward strand.
ACAGATGCTCGATCGGCGCGTCGAACTTGATCGAGACTTCCGCCGGCGGCGCCGAGAGAGTCTGTCCCGCCGAGGGCGATTCCTCTTCAGGGAACGAGTGCGCTCGCGCGATCGCGGCGGCGGCGAGCAAGATAAGCGCTGAAACGAGCCCGAGGGAGATTTTCGTAATCCTGCCTCGCAATAATTGTGTACGCATACTCATCGTCCTCAGTTGCCCCACAGCTTGAAGTTGCCCTGCGGAATTATCGAATCGTAAAAGATATCGAGCAGCCCCAGCACCGCCGCGTGCGTTCCAGGAACACTTGCGTTGTTGAGGGCGAACTGCGTGCCGACGCTCAGCTCGAACCGGTATCCGACGTACGCGATTCCCGGAGTCATGACCAGATTCGGAAAGGTTTCGCCCGAAGGGCCTCTGAGCAATTGCGAATAATTAAATTCGGTGAACAGAAACAAATCCCGCAACGGTCCTTTGAGTCCGATATCCTGCACGTTGTTGCTCAGGTACGGCAGCGAGTATTCGATCACCTGATCGGCAAATAGCTGATGGCTGGTATGACCGCCGAGCGCGGGCAGATATCCGATGTCCGACTGGAATCCGAACGGGCGCAGAAACCTGATGTAGGGAAGATTGGGCAGATCGCCGAGTGCCTTCTCCCACAATAGCTCTGGTCCAAGGCTCGTATGCTGCTGTTCCTCGACGCTGGGGTTTCCCGTCGGCAACTGCATCAGCACGGCGAATGACATCAGAAATTCGTGCTCGGGGATAATCAGAAATGCATACTTCGCGAACAGTTCCAGATTGTCGAAACCGTCGGCATTCGGACCCTCCTTCGGCGACTGATAGATCCACGAAGTGCCGCCGCCGACGCTGAATCGGGGCAGCCCCTCGCTGTCGGCGCCGAGGACTTTTTCGATCGAACTGCCGATCGAAAAGGTGCGTCCATCCGAACCGCGGTTCCAGGTGGGCGCAACAATATCGAGTTCGTTGGCGGGGGTGGGATCTTCCGCCACCAGCGGTTCGAGAAAAATATAATCGCCCACGACGCCGTGCGCCTGCGCAATCCGCGCCCAGGCCAGAGTCGTGAGCATCAAAAGTACTAGCGCAAATATTTTCAAAGCGGTCTCCGTGCGCATCGCGCCACCGGGCACGCATCGCAACCTTCCGCGCGGCGAAAGAGCCGCGCACTCGTAACAATCGGTCAAAGGACGGCCGTCGTCAGGAGAGCGTTTTGGGAGGAGGCGGGTCGGGCGCAAAAATCAAATCGAGAAGCACGGCGGGGTGAAACTCCGGTGCGCCGGAGAATTCAGTCAGCGCGGATTCCCGCGCCAGCGCCGCCGGACGCGCCATCGGCACGACATCGGCAGTGCGATCGAGCGATTGCAGCGGGTGGCATATATCGGCGCTGAGGCAGGGCGTCTTCGATCCGGAAACGGCAGCCGACACCGCGATCGGGACGCTCGCCGTCATCAGGCCAAGCACCAGGATCGCCGCGACGATCCGTGAAAGCAGGCTCGTGCGCAAGTTATGGAGTCGGGGCCACATCGACGCTCCACTGCTACACGGGGCGGCGGCGCTGATCAAGCCGCGAAGTCCCGATCCATCGCAGGGTTTCTCCGGCGCGCGGGACTCCGTATGATTCGGTGCGCGAGGATTCGCGATGCTAGTCGTTACCGGAGGAGCGGGATTTATCGGGAGCAACCTGGTCCGCGCGCTCAATCAGCGCGGCGATACCGATATCCTGTTAGTCGATCGGATCGGCGCGAACTTCCGCAATTTGAGCGACCTTGGATTTTCCGACTTCATGGAGCCCGAGGCGATGCTCCGCGCGATCGAGCGCGACGCGATGCCGCCCTCGGTCGATGCGATCTTTCATCAGGGCGCGTGCGCGGACACGACCCAGTCCGACGGCCGCTACATGATGGAGAATAACTTCACGTTCTCGCGCGAGCTGCTCGCGTTTGCGATGAAGCGGCGCGCGCCGTTCGTGTATGCCTCGAGCGCGGCGGTTTACGGCGCGAATCGGGTGACGCTCGCGGAGCCTGCGAACGAGAGCCCGCTGAATCTGTACGCGCTCTCGAAACTCGCCTTCGACAATCATGTGCGCCACATCGCGCGCGCAGCGTCGAGCACCGTGGTAGGGCTGCGCTACTTCAACGTCTATGGTCCGCGCGAGGCGCATAAGGGCAACATGGCATCGATGGCGTATCAACTCTTCCGCCAACTTCGCGAAACGGATGTGGCGCGCCTGTTTATCGGAACCGGCGGCTTTGGCGACGGCGGGCAGCGCCGCGATTTCGTATTCGTCGAGGATGTCGTGCGGGTGAATCTGCATTTCGCGTCGGCGCCTAAGCAACAGAAGATAATCAACGTGGGCACGGGCAAGAGCAGGAGCTTCAACGACCTCGCGCGCGCGCTGATCCATCTCCGCGGCGGCCGCGGCTCAATCGAATACTTCCCGTTCGACGAGAGCCTGAAGGGAAAGTACCAGAGCTTCACCGAAGCCGACCTGACCGCGTTAAGAAGCGCCGGCTACACCGCCGGGTTCACGCCACTGGAACAAGGCCTCGCGCAATCAATCCCCGCCTGGGAGTAACCGCCAATCACCGAACGCTTTACCGCTGGCCGGAAATGTCCTACGTTTATGTAGAAGAGTATACGGAAACATGCAGATCTCGGCGGAAATATCAGCAGGAACCCGGCTCCTGCTCGAGCGCTATTCGAGAGCTCACGGAGTAAAGAAGCAATTCCTGATCGAGAACGCGCTGCTCCATCATATTCAGGCGCTGGAAGAGCTGCCGGCGGGCGTTATCGTTCCGCCGCGCCTGGTCATCAGTGCGGCGAGCGGACGCAAGATCGCGAATCTGCTCACCAAGCGGAGGAAGCCCGCAGCCGGGCTGGTGGAGCTGATGCGCGGTGGCGATTGAGGTTCGTCTTCTGCGCGCAAGCGATGACCGCGCTTCGTTCGAATCCGGCGACGAGCAGCTCGACCTCTTTTTTCGCCGCTATGCCGGCCAGAACCAATTTCGCCACCACATCGGTATCACCTATGTCGCCATCAAAGCCGGCGCAATTCTCGGCTTCGCCACGATCGCGGCCGGACATATCGAAATCGAGAAACTCCCAGCCTCGCTGCTCAAGAACCTGCCGAACTATCCACTTCCAATCGTCCGCCTTGCCCGGCTTGCCGCCGCGATTGGCGCGCGGAGTAGCGGAGTCGGCGAACATCTGATGCGCGCGGTGTTTTCGGCGGCCCTGGAACTCCGCGAGCATCTGGGATGCGTTGGCGTGGTGGTCGATGCGAAGCCGGGCGCACAGAGTTACTATTCGCGCTTCGGATTTGTCGAGCTCGAAGTGATCGAAGGGATGCTCGAGGAGCGTCCCGCTCCAACGCCGATGTTTCTTCCCTTGACCGAAATCGCGCAGGCGCTCGCGGCCGCGAGCCAACCGAAAAAGCGCGAGTAGATGTATGGCGATGGCGCTAGCTTTGGGTGGTGGCGCGGGCGATGTCGCTTACTACTGTCTGCGCGCTTACGTCGAGGCCGCTGTATTGGCGGAGTTGGCGGCCGTCGGGGCCGAGGAGAAACGCCGCCGTCATGTGCATGATCGAGCCGTCGGGTGAGTGGGCGAGTTTGAGGCCATAGATCGCGAGGACCTGCTCGATCTGCGCGGGGGTGCCGGTCAGAAAAATCCATCCGGGGTCGTTCGCGCCCATGCGGTCGGCGTACTTGGCCAACTCGGGTGGTCCGTCGTGTTGCGGATCCAGGGTGAACGAAACAATCGTCACCTTGCTCCCGAGCTCCGGGCCTAACAGCTTGGCGATCTTTGTCAGCTTCTGCGTCAGCAGTGGGCAAGTCGAGGTGCAACTAGTGTAAATAAAATCGACCAGAACCGGCTTTCCGCGCAGCGTGCCGAGCGGAACTTTCTTACCGGTCTGATCGACCAGCACCAGATTGTTTGGCAGACACTGCGCAGTGTTGGCCGCCGGATAGGAGCCGGGACCCTCATCGCGAGCGCATCCGGCGCACGCCAGGAGCATCGCCAGAGCGACGCCCGCGAAAATTCGCGCGAGCGCATTTGGTTTGAACAAAGGATGCATATGACTCGGGCCCGGTTGCGGCTAAAACAGGTAGCGGCCCGATTCGAGATCGGAAGTGCGGATCGTAACCTTGGCGCCCGCGCCCTGATGGGGCAGGCTGGCGGGAATGCACGAGGCTTTGCCCTCAGTCATGTGCGCCATCGGATAGTGATTTCCGCAGACGCGGCAAATCAGTTCTCCGTGCGAGATTTTGAATCCGCGATGAAAGGTGAAGCACTGGCGGCAGGCGTCGAACACCGAGCGGACTATGCCATCGGACCCACGCGCCAGAATGAAGCGCAAGCGCTGCCCTGCCCGGTCGGTATAGCAATAAGATTGCGCGTCGCCGTTGGGCAAATTGGCAACATTGACGCTGACGCTGGACGCGCCGGAGACAGGCCGGCAGGCCGAACGCGCGCCCTGGATCGCCAACCCGGCTACGCCGGCCAGGAGGATCGCCCCGCATACTCCGACTATTTTAGATGTGCCGCGCATCAACTACCGACAACCAATGGTTGCGCGGCGCGGGCGTGCCGTCAACCCTCCGGCCCCTGATGGCCGGCAGCCTCGGTCATCATCTCGTGCTTGATTCGTTCGGTCAGTTCCATGACGCGCAGGCCGTCTTCGGCGGTGACGGCGGGCGTCGCGCGGGTTCGCACCGATGCGACGAATGCGGCGACTTCGTCGGCCAGCGGATCGCCGCTTTCCAGGTCAGTTTGCTCGGCCGAGATGATCGGAAACTTCGCACCCGCCGGTGGCGGGCGCTTGCGATAGACCTGCACGCGGCGCGCCTCGTAATCGACCGAGATATAAGCGTCGGGCTGGAAGAAGCGGATCTTGCGCTCGCGCTTGGGAGCGACGCGACTGGTGCTGATGTTGGCGATGAGTCCGCTCTTGAAGCGGATACGCGCGTTGGCGAGGTCGATAGAATCGGTGAGAATCGCGACGCCGATCGCTTCGACCGAAATTGCTTCCGAGGGCGCGAGCGACAGAATCACATCGAGGTCATGGACCATCAGGTCTAAAATCACGTCCACGTCGGTGCCGCGTTCGGTGAACGGCGCCAGGCGATGGCATTCGACGAAGCGCGGATGCGAGATGATCGAGCGCAGGCGCACGATCGCGGGATTGAAGCGTTCCAGGTGGCCAATCTGGAACACGCGTCCCGACTGCGCACCGAGTGCGGCCAGTTCGCGTGCTTCATCGAGCGTCGTCGCCATCGGCTTTTCAAGCAGCACGTCGATTCCGGCACGCAGCATCGCCGACGCGATCTCGAAGTGCGTGCTGCCGGGAGCGGCGACGGTGGCGAGATCGATCTTCCCGGGCTGATCCTTGCCGGCCAGATCGCGAAAATCGGTGAGCGCAACTGCGCCGGTTTCGGCTGCGAGCATCTCTGCCGCCGCGCGATCGATATCGACGATCGCGGCGACGCGAACTCCCTCCTGCGCTGCGTACTTGCGCGCGTGGAGGGTCCCCAGGCGGCCGGCACCGATTACCGCCGCACGCAGCTCAGACATGGCCGTACACGGAGACTTTGGATTTCGCCGCGAGTTGCATCGTGCGCTCGCGTTCGAGGACGAGAGTCACACCCGCCTCGACTCCGAGCATCGCGGCTCCTATCTCTGCGACCAGCGCGATCGTCTCCGGCCCGATCGCGGGGCGGTCGAAGCGCAAATCCTGACCCGGCTTGGCCGCCTTGGCGATAACCAGCCGCGGACCGACCAGCGCTGCCGCGCGTCTCAGCGCGGCGTCAGTTCCCTCGACCGCTTCGACCGCGCCGACAACCCCCTCGCGCACGGCGACGGTCTGCCCGATATCGAAGCTGCCGAGTTGTCGCGCGACGGCGAAAGCAAGATCGAGATCGCGCAGCTGGCTTTCAGACGGTTCGGGGCCGGCGGCGAGTCCCGGATGCGCGAGGCAGTTTTCGACCATTGGGACCGGATCGATCACCTTGATTCCTTCGGCTTCGATTTCAGCGGCTACGCCGCGCAACACCGAGTCGTCGCTCATGCGGCCGAGTCCGGAGAGCATCTTGATTGCGCGCGCGTCTGGGGCGAACGAATCTTTCAGACGCGCACGCGAGATTCCGCCCGCCATCGCAACTTTGGTGACATCGGCGCGGCGAAACGTTTCGATGATTTTTTCAAGCTCGCCCACTTTGATCCAGGTGATCTCATCCACGCGCGATTCCAGTTCGGGGCGCGTCTCGCGCAGATGCGCGATCGCGATCACATGGATTGCGCGGCGGCGCGCCGCGTCCGCGACTTCGAGCGGAAATACTCCGTTGCCCGCGATGAGTCCGAGCTTATTCACGCGCGCGGCCAACCACGCCCCGCCCGGAAGCGGCGATAAAATCGACCAGACGGCGAACCTCGGGAACGCCGTCGTGTTGTTTGCGGACCTGCGCGATCGCATCTTCACGCAGCAACTTGGAATAGAAGAGCGTGCGAATCGCGGCTTTGAGCGCCGCGATAGTTTCCGCGGGGAAGCCGCGGCGCTGCAAGCCGATGACATTGATTCCGACCAGCCGCGCTCTGTCCCCCGCGACCATCGTGTAAGGCGGAACGTCCTGCGCCGCCTTTGCGCCGGCCGCAAGAATCGAATGTGCTCCGACGCGGCAGAACTGATGCACCCCGCACATCCCTTCGATATTCACCCATTCCTCGATCACGCAGTGTCCGGCAAGCTGAGTCGAGTTGACCAGGATGCAATGGTCGCCGATCCGGCAATCGTGCGCGATATGCACGTACGGCATGATCAGGGTGTTATTGCCGATTCGCGTGACCATCCCGCCGGCTTCGGTGCCGCGATGAATCGAGGTGAATTCGCGAAACGTATTGGCGTCGCCGATTTCGAGGGTCGAAGGCTCGCCGCGGAATTTCAAGTCCGGCGTTGCGAGGCCTACCGCCGCGAAAGGAAAGAAGCGGTTGCGCTTGCCGACGATGGTATTGCTCTCGATCAAGGCGTGCGCGTCGATTACCGTTTCGGCGCCGACGCGGACTTTGGGTCCGATTACCGCACCGGGTCCGACTTCGACCGTGGAATCGAGTTCGGCGGCCGCATCGATGACGGCGGACGGATGGATTCGGCCGGCTATCTTACTTGCTCCTGGACTTCCATTGCGGATAGTTCCGCCTCGGCAGCCGTTTCGTCGCCGACTTTTGCAATCGCTTGCATCTTCCATAGCGGGCGCCGGTATTTGGTGATTGTCACTTCGACTTTGAGCGAATCGCCGGGTACGACGCGGCGGCGAATCCGCACCTTGTCCAGACCGGTCAGCATGAACAGACGCGACGGGTCGGCCCCGACCTGGTTCAACGCCAGAATTGCTCCCGATTGCGCCATCGCCTCGATGATCAGGACTCCGGGCATAACCGGGTAGCCCGGGAAATGCCCCTGGAAGAACGGCTCGTTGAAGGTGACGTTTTTAAGCGTCAAGATTCGCCCGTCGCCGATCTCCAGAACGCGATCGACCAGCAGGAACGGGTAACGATGCGGCAGGAAGTCCAGGACCCGCCGAAGCTCAGCCATTTTTGCGTCTGCCGCCACGAGGCTAGTTTGAAATCCGAATGGGACGCGCGCCTATTTCGAGATCGTCGATCGCCGGGCCGCCGCCGAACCGAAATCGCCAAGCGAAGGAGCGTCCGCCCGAGCAGTCGAAGCCGCGCCGCCGGATTCTCCGAGGGTTCCGATCTTGACGTGGGTCGCGTTGTAGCTGCGGATCACCTGATCGGTGATGTCGATCTGAGGAGCGCCCCACAGGATCGATCCTTTTTCGAGCACGATCGTGTATCCGTCGCGCTCGCCGATGCCGCGGATGATCTGCGCCAGGTCGTGAACGATCCTGCTGGTGATCTCGTTGTCCTTGGCTTGCAGTTCGTCACGGGCGTCTTTGTACTGGCGATCGAAGTCTTTGGCCTTGGACATGTATTGGTCCTGCAGGCTCTGACGCTGATCGGGGTTCATGAGCATTCCCTTTTTCTCGATCTCGTCCTTGAGCGACTGGATTTCGCTTTGTTCGCGCTGGAGTTTGCTCTCTAGAGATTGGACGCGGCCCTGGAAATCCGACTTGGCGCGCTTGCCGGCGTCACAATCGTTGAGTGCGCGTTGCACGTCGACGTACGCGACTTTCACGTCGGCGCGCGCGGGCATAGCGGTGACAACTGCCAAAAGCAACGCACCGGTTATCAACCGTAACCTCATAGCGAGCACAATCCTCCTCGAAGGTTCGACTCGGGTACGAACGGAGTGGGACCGGCGACAATGCCGGGGCCGCAGCGTCCCGCGTGTGCCGACATTAAAGCCGGTTTTAGCACGTCGGCGCTAGAGCGGCGCGCCGGCCCCGATCTCGAACACGGTCCGCTGATCCGCGGGCCGCGGATTGATCGGGAACGCCAGGTCGATGCTCAGAGGACCGAACGGGGAGCGCCAGCGGACGCCGGCCCCGACCGAAGCCTGCAATTCCGTGATGTTGATTCCGTTCTTGAGCGTGTATGCCTGGCCGGCATCGGAGAACAGAACTCCGCGCAGTCCGAGTCCCGACAGAATCGGGAAGGTGATCTCGTTGCTCAGGATCAATTCCTCGCTGCCGCCTACGTCCTGGACACTGATCGGCTGGCCGGCCTGATTGTATATTGTGACCAGCGGTCCCAACGAATAAAGCTGGTAGCCGCGCACGTCCGCGGGGCCGCCGACTCCGCCCGGGAAGAAGCGTTCGTATAGCGGCAGCTCGCCCCCGGTTCCGCTGGCCAGATTGGTCCCTATGCCGTAGGTCACACCTTGCGATACCACCCAGGTTCCCCAAGTGGGGCTCTTGAGGAACGGATAGAAGTAGCGGCCGTGGATAATTCCCTTGACGAACGAGTTGCCGCCGCCGATGCCGCCGATCTGGCCGTTAAGCGTAAGCACGGTGCCGCTACGCGGATCGACCGGGTCATCGACGGTGAAGCGGCGGATAGTCGGCAGCAATTCGGAGGTTTGCGTGTAGCCCTTGTAGCGCAGGATATCGAAAGTCGTCAGTGGGTTTAGTCCGGTGATGCCGACGCTTTCGAACTGGTAGCCAAGGCCCGCGGTTACATCTTTAAGCGAGAACGGCCCGAGTTTCTTAAATCCCAGCTCGGTCAGCGGATAGTAAGTGTTGACCGCAAAACCGGCGGCGGCCTGATTGAAGCTGAGCAGGAATTCCTTGTTGTCGAATAGCTGGACTCCCACAGTCAGCGGCATATCGAGGAACCACGGCTCGGTGTAGCTGATCGAGTAATTCTGGAACAGGAATCCGATCTGCGCGTTCAGCACCACCGCTTCGCCGCCGCCAAACAGGTTGGTGTTGCCCAAGGTGAAGTTGCCGAAGACCGATGAGTAAGTGTCGTATCCGCCCGCGACCTGCAGCGACGAGGTGGTTCGCTCGGTGACGTTGACGTCGAGGTTGATTTTGTCGGGCTGCTGCGCCGGTTCGGTGGTGATACGCGTGTCGCTGAAGAATCCGAGCCGGTCGAGCCGTTTTTTCGATTCGCGGATCGCCGCGGCCGAGTAGGGCTCCTGCTCCTGGATTTGCAGCTCGCGGCGGATAACCTTGTCGGAAGTCTTGGTGTTGCCGGTGATGTTGATCCGGTTCACCAGAACCTCGTGGCCGGGGTTGATGTAGAAAGTGACATTGATCCGATGGGTGATCGGATCGAGCTGCGTGCGCGGGTCGATGTTGACGAATGCGTAGCCGCGATTCGAGTAGAAATCCGACAGCGTCAGCACGTTGTGCTGCAGCGTCGAGCCCTTGAAATGCTGCCCGCGCTTGATCGTTAACAGCCTGGCCAGTTCGCGATGCGGGAACTTTACGTCGCCGGCGATCGCGACTCTGCCGAACCGGTACGGCGTGCCTTCATCGATATCGATAACGATGTGCAGCGAGTTGCCGACGCGTTTGACGTTGGGCGTGTTCACGTGAACGTTCAGATAGCCGCTGTCGTAGTAGAACGCGGTCAGATGATCGACGTCTGACTGCAGCTTCTGCTGATCGAGCGCGCCCTGGCCCGTAAGCCAGCTAAGCAGCATGCTGTGGGTGCTGGTGTCCATCACCGCGCGTAACGTGCTCGACGAGAAAGCCTTGTTGCCGTGGAATTCGATCGAAGTGATTTCAACCTTCGGGCCTTCGGTCACGTCGAAGACGGCGACCGCGGTGTTGTCCGGCTGCAGGATCGTGCGGAAATTTACCTTCGCGTCGAGATAGCCTTTGTCCTCATAGATTTGCGTGATGCCGTTGATCGTATCCTTGACCTGCCCGGGATCGAGAATCGAGCCGGGATGAACTTTCTCCGCGGACACGATCTTGTCGTCGGTCGAGCGGATCGCCTTCATTCCTTCCAGCCGAACGTCGGTTACTTGCGGACGTTCCTTGACCAGGTAGACCAGGATGTAGGAGCCATTGACGTTGTCGAGTTTGGCCTCGACCGTATCGAAGAAACCCATCTTGTAGATGGCTTTGACGTCCTGATCGACGGCGTTCGGATCCAGCGGCTGGCCGGCCGGCTGCGAGATATGAATCCGGATCGCGTCGGTCTCAACGCGCTGATTGCCCTCGATCCGGATCTGCGAAACTACCGGCTCGTGGCCCTGCGCGAACGCGTGGCTCACAGCGAAAATCAACGCCACAATGGCGAGCGGCGCGCATTTGGCGAGCGAACGCCTTGCGCTGGCGTTGGAGGTACGGATTGTCACTGAAAAAGCATCCGAAAACGGCGACCAACGTAACCAATCAGTCCCGGTAAGTAAACCGAAATTTGATATTGCGATCGGCGCTCCGATCTGTTGACTCGATTTGCGGGCTAGCCGCGCGGCTCGTCGAACAGCCTTCCTTCCTTGAGTCTGAGTGCGCGGCTCATGCTGCGCATCAGGCGCTCGTTGTGAGTTGCGATCACGAGCGTGATGCCCAGTTCGGCATTGAGCAGATGAAACAGTTCGTGCACCTCGTCGGCGGTATGCGGATCGAGGTTGCCGGTGGGTTCGTCGGCGAGAACCAGGCGCGGCTTCAGGACCACCGCCCGCGCGACTGCCACCCGCTGTTGCTCGCCGCCGGATAGCTCCGCCGGGCGGCGATGCAATTTGTCGCCGAGCCCGACGATGCGCAGCATCTCGCCCGCGCGCCCGGCCGCTTCCCGATCGGACATCCGCGCGATCAGCGCCGGCATCATCACGTTCTCGAGCGCGTCGAAGTCGGCAAGCAGGTAATGAAACTGAAAAACGAAGCCAAGCCGCAGGTTGCGAAACTCCGCGATCGCTTTTGGATCGAGCGCGAACAGATCCGCGCCGTCGAAATAAATCTTGCCCGCAGTCGGCTCTTCGAGGCTGCCGAGCACATGCAGCAGCGTCGATTTGCCTTCGCCCGATTGCCCGACGATCGCGATTTCCTCGCCTGCTTGTACGACCAGATCCAGTTCGCGCAGCACGCGGATCTCACGACCCGCGTCGTGAAAGGTCTTGACGATCCCGCGCGCATCGATAAGCGGACTGGGCGCGTTGCCGGCCGCCGCAAGCGTGTCACTCATACCGAATAACCTCGACCGGAGACAGCGAAGCCGCACGCAGCGCCGGATAAAGCGCCGCGACGACGCATAGCGCGATCGACGCGGCTGCAACCGCGATAAAGTTCATCGCATATAGCCGCACCGGGACCGCGCTCACCATGAACAGATCGGAGGGAAGATGGATGAGATGGAACCGGCCGATTGCCCATGAGGCCAAAAATCCGCTGCCGACCCCAAGGGTCGTGCCGATAACGCCAATCGAGATGCCCTCGCACAGGAAAATCAAAGCGATCGAACCCGCCCGCGAACCCATCGCAAGCAGGATCGCGATTTCCTTGCGCCGCTCCATCACGACCATCACCAGCGTTGCGACGATGTTAAACGCCGCCACCAGCACGATCAGCAGCAGGACCAGGAAATAGGTCAGCTTCTCGAGCTTCAGCGCGGAAAATAGCGGCGCGTTGGCGCGGGTCCAATCCGAAACGGTGTAATCTTTCCCCGCGATCGAGGCAATTTGCGCCGCAGCCTCCGGCGCGTCAAACAAGTTCTTGAGCCTGACTTCGAGTCCGGTCTGAAGGTTCGGATCGTCGGCCAGCAGAGCGCGCCCGTTCTTGAGCGCGACAAACACCAGCGTCGAGTCAAAAGGGTACATCCCGGAGTAGAAATAACCCGTGATAACAAACCGCTTCAGTCGCGGCGCACCCAGTCCGTTAGCCAAGCTGGCAGGCGAAATCAGGATTACCGAATCTCCCGGCTGAAGCCCGAGATCGAACGCGAGCGTCTTGCCGATAATTGCCCCGGGCAGGTTCACCTTGCGTTTCTGGCCCTGCTCGACGATCTGCATCGGATGCTCGGCGTCCAGAGAGGCGAGCGTGCCCGATTGCAGGGTCTGTTTGAGCTCCGTCAGGACCGGATTGTTCTCGGCCTCGACGCCGCGCAGAATCCCGCCCGAGACATAGCCGGGTGTCCCCGAAGGCGTATTAGATACCGCCATCACCTGCGACGAGATGAACGGAGCCACCGCGACCACCGACGGCATCGCCCGGATCTCTTGACGCAATTTCGCGGGGTTCCAGACCGCGCTGTCGGTGCGCTCGACCGTAACCTCGGGGGTGAAGGCAAGGAGGCGCGAACGCAAATCTTCCTGAAATCCGCTCATCACGGAGAGCGCCACCGTGAGCGCGAAGGCCCCGAACGCGACCCCGGTCAGTGAAATTATTGCGATTAGCGAAACAAAGCGTTCGCGGCGCCGGGCGCGCAGATAGCGCATGCCTATCAGGTACTCGAAACGCACGGATGTTCAGACCGATTGCCGCTGCCGTAAAGGGCGCGGGAGTGAATCTCGGAAGGGCTTCAAGAGGCGCGGCGAAAGTTTCATTGAATCAAGCGGAC
>JBOHWH010000120.1:0-3398 GCA_050736695.1 Binataceae bacterium (SeqCode)
GCCGCGCAATACACCAGCTCGGGAATTGGGACGCTGACTTTCATCGGCACGGCGATCGGCGCCGCCGCGCGGGCGCATCCGCCGATCGCCGCCGCAATCCAGATCGCCGCCAAAGTCCGAATCCACCGCCGCTTCACCATCGGCTTAGCTCCCGCGCCTGCGCGTTGCCCCAACTGATTGCGGCGTCGCATCCGGGCGCGACCGCCGCATGGGCAATCTGCTCGGCCTGCGCTCCGGCCTTTTCCATCCCGACGGAGGCGGTCGCCGCCAGCTTGGCCTCGCGCGTCGCGGCGGCATCGGCGACCCCCTGCGCCGACGCGCGGATCGCCTCGACCGCGGCGTTCTGCTCGGCAACCGCGCTTTGGCAGGCGGCGATCTGCGCTTGCGCGCCGGCCAGCTCGGTCTTTAAGGCGGCGGCCTGCTTGCGCGCCGAATCGCGTTCGTGAATCACGACGGCGGCGCCCACCGCGATCGCGCCAAGGATCGCGACGAGCGCGATCGGACGCCAATTCGCCGCGAAGAGTCCGAGTAACGCAGGCATCGCGAGCGCGCCCTACTTGGACGCCGCAAGCTTCGCGGCCGCCGTGGCGCCCGACTGGATCGCGCTTGCGAGCTTGTCGGTCGCCTGCGCATGATGCTCGATCGCGGCGGTATGCAGGGTCTGTGCGGACGCGGCCGGCTGGACCGCTTTGGCCGTCGCAATCGACGACTCGACCGCGGTCAGGCGCGACTCCAGCGAATGAACGATCGCGGCCAGGTCGGCGACCAGCTTGCGGCCGAAGAGCGTGCCGAGGGCGAATCCGCCGGCGAATGCGATCGCGACGCCGGCCAGCGCAGTCATTTTGAGTGCGTCAATCATTGGAAATCTCCGTTACCGAACTTTCGTTCGAAAACATTTGTGGCGCGCGGGCGCGTCCGTTATTCGTACGCACGATTTAGCCATCCGGTCAGAAATTCGCCGTCGCCACCCGCACGCGCGTCGCGCGCGAACGCGGCTGTCACGCGGTAATAGCCGGCAGCCTCCGAGCGCAGCGCGGCCATCGCCGCCAAAGGCTCAGCCGCGTGCGCCGCGGCGGCAGTTTCAGGGCCTAGAGCGTTGTCTTCGGTCACGCGATGACCGGCGGCGCGGAGCGCGCGCTGCACGCATCCGATCGCGTGGGCAGGTCCGATATTGACCGCAAGATCGAAGACCTTGGCCGCGAGCGGCCCGGGCAGCGCGGCAAGGCCGAAGCGGCTCCAGTAGTCGCGAAAGTAGATCCCGATCGCGTCGTCGCGGGTAAGCTGCGCGATATCGAGCGCCGGATACTCGCGCGCGGAAATTCCAAAGCGGGTGACGCCGCCCGGATCTCCGGCGACGCGTTCGGTTCCGCCTTCGTCGGCGAGCACTCGGGTTACCGCCGCAACAAATTCAGGCGGATACGATTTGGCGGGAGACTCTGCGCGGGCTGATGCGTCGTCCACGGCAATACTCATTGCGGGCAACGCGGGCGTTGATACGGCGGCGGGCGCAAGCGGCCGAGGCGAGTAATTTCACCCGGCGGCGGCGTAAGGCGCGAGGCTTAGCAGTTCAGCCTTGTCTTCTTGGCCGAAAATACTTTGTAAACATATCGCTCGGTACAGCCGAGTTTCCTTGCGATTCGCGATACGCTGAGGCCGCGCGCACGTAGCGCGATTATCTGCGCGCGGCGAAGCGCGCGGTCCGGATGCGCCGGAATCATCACGCGGTCGCCGCCATACAGGCGCGACAGCCGGACCGCGGCGCCGACGCCGATCGAGCGCGTGATCTGATCGCGCGTCGACGGCTTGTTCGGGATATAGACCCGCCGCCCGCCGAAATCCTCGGCCAGGCGTGAAGTCGCGATGATCCCGATCACCCGTGAGATATCGCCGATCAGCGTGCAGCGGCCGAGCAGATCAGATTCCCGCTCGGGTCTGCGCACGACTCGCGCGAGCAAGCGGTACAGGCCGCTGTTGGAGCGGGCGGCGCTCACAGCCGGTATGCGGCGCGCAAGTTCGGCGGGATTGAACCGGTCCCGCTGTCGCGGTCGTACACCACGCGCCAACTGAGCTCTGCGACCTCCGCCGCGCACAGGGGACAGACTCCGCGATGCTTTGCCGCGAGCGCAATCTGCACCGGCTCGCGGCACCATAGGCATTTCGTCAAACGTTCCACGGACCGGATTGTGCGGGCGCGAGGGACCTGCTGGAGCATGAGAATTTCCAGACGGCATTCGCCGCGAGGCTCGGGCATCAAGGCGGGCAACCGCGAAAGAATCGAACGCGAACTCGGGGCACACGAACTCGGGGCAGGCGAACTCGGGCGAGGTAAACGCAAGCGGAAGCAGCACCGGGGCGGCGGACGCATCGGCCCGCGCGAGGGATCCGGCCGCCTGTGGATAAACGACGGGCGGTTTCAATTCAAAGCTTGCCTTGCCTGTCATTCCCATGCCAAAACCAGCTATTCCACAAATGGTGGACGCGAGTCAACACAAAGTGATTATAGCGGAACACGCGGAATTCAGATCCCGGCTCGCGCAAATCCTCGCGCGGTTCGGCTCGGTCGCCGCGCTCGCGCGTGCAATCGGGGTGTCGAACAACACGATTTACAAATGGCTGCAAGGCGACGGGCAGCCGAATTTATCCAACCTGGTGGGACTTTCGCGCGCGGCCCGCGTCTCGGTTGAATGGCTCGCAACGGGACGCGGCGCGGCGGCGCACGAAGGCGCCGGGACGGCGGAAACGCCCGGCTCCGGATACACGCTGATGCCGCGGTTCGACGCGCGTGGCGGCACGCGCGGGAAGCCGGGGCTGCGCAACGATCAGATTGTCGACAGCCTTGCGCTCGGCAATGAATGGGTGCGCACGCGGCTGCGCACCGAGCCGCGCAATCTGCTGCTGCTCGAGATCGCGGGCGACTCGATGGCGCCGACGCTGAACGAGAATGACCTCGCGATCGTCAATCTGGGCGAGCCGCGCTTTCGGCACGACGCGATCTACGTGCTGCGGCATGCCGACGAGCTGGCGGTGCGGCGCCTGCAGCGGCGTCCTGACGGCAAGCTGATCATCAAGAGCGATAATCCCGCGTACGAGCCGGTGGTAGCATCGCGCCGGACGATCGCGATCATCGGCAGCGTCATCTGGTCAGGCACGCGGCGGTAGATGGGCATAGCGCACAGTGAGCGAGGCGTGCGCCTTCACCCGCGCGTGCCAGTGGCACCTCCCGGTGGAGACTGTCGGTTTTCTCTCGAATGTTCAATTGGTGTAATTCTGAGAGTCTGTGAATTTTTTGGACTCGTTGCGCGCCGCCTTTCCGTCATCCTGAGAGGCTGTGATTTTTTTTGAGTCCGCGGCCCCTTCCGTCATCCTGAGCGGCGGCCGTTTCGGCCGCCGCTCAGGAT
>JBOHWH010000121.1:0-2792 GCA_050736695.1 Binataceae bacterium (SeqCode)
CACCAAGCTCACGCCTTCGGCGTGGATGATACTGCTCCCGTCCATACTTCTTACATATCTCTATCCTGTTCCCACCATTGATCACTTCTATCGAGTATTACTGGATCACTCTTGCCGAGCGCCGAAGAGCGAAATGCATATCCCTGCGCGCTCAACCACCTCGCAAATGAATCAATATGGGCCGCCAAAGGACCCTCCATCGGCCGCGACAGAACCACTTGATCATTGATGATGTACCTCATGTTGACTCCTTTCCCCGACTGGGGTTGATTGAAAGGAGCCAAGACTATGTCGCCTCATCCGTCAAGCGATTACGAAAACCATTGGGCTGCGACCGAAGTACACGACATAGTCCGGAAGGGTACATAGTGAAGAGCATTTTAAGGTCAGCGGCCCGGCGGCAAGATGGAGTCAAAGAAAGGGAATCGCCCAGCCGGGCTGCTGAGCTTAAAATTCATTGGGCTAAACCGCGGCCGAGTTCGCGGCGCGACTTCTGCTATGGGCTTTGTATGTCTAGTGAGGCTCGCGAGTCGAGTGTTCGAATGACGGCGATTTGCCCGAGAATGTGTTGGGTAGACTCCCCGCACACGGGAACAGTACGCCGAGGAGAAATACGTTGTCGGCGGCACGGGCCGGAGTACCACAGAGACAACAATTCCTCCAGCTCGGCTGGCATCGCAAGCCGCTAGCTGCAGCGTAACAGGGATTTTCCGATCCAGCGGAGTCAATCATGATGTATCTGGAATGTTCGGGAGCGAACGAACTCCCGCAATTAACGAGACAGCGCTCATCTGGCCACGATGGCAAACCGGGCATTCCCGTAGAGAGTGGCCGGTGAGCCTCTCATATCGATCACGGTAGTCTTCGGATTTAGCTGGTTGCGAAACACCCTCGTTCGGAGAAGCCATGCTCAGGAGTTGCCTGCAATGCTCCAACTTCTCCTTCCGGTATCGATTGCCGGGGAACCCGAAATAGCGGATGCGATGGAATCCACTGGGGAGAATGTGAAGTAAAAATCGCCGGACAAACTCCTCCGCCGAGACGGACATAGTCTTCTGCTGGTTGTTATCTCGGTAGTCACGCCAACGGAAGCTCACTTGGCCGTCTTCGATTGCCAGAAGTCGATGATTGGAAATGGCGACTCGGTGAGTGTAACGTCCGACGTAGTCGACCACTTGCTGCGGGCCTGCGAAAGGCGGCTTGGCGTAAACAACCCATTCCTGCTTTCGTACCGGATCCAGATATCGCGTGAAAGCATCGGCATCGTGAAGCGGTTCCAGCGAAGAGAAGAACTGCATCTTGCCGGCATCGAATGCCTGCTGCAGATAGGTCAAGAACAATCGACGGAACAAACGGGACAGCACGCGAACCGGCAAGAAGAACCCGGGACGGCAAGAAACCCAACGACTACCATCTGGAGATATTCCGCCACCGGGCACTACACAATGCAGGTGAGGATGATGGAGCAGGTTCTGTCCCCAGGTATGTAGGACGGCGAAAAAGCCGATCTCGGCGCCCAGGTGTTTGCGATCGGCAGCGATAGTGGACAAGGTCTCCGCTGTGGCGCGGAACAGGATGCCGTAGACCAATGCCTTGTTTTGAAGTGCGAGGGCAGCGACGTCATCAGGGAGCGTAAACACGACGTGGAAATACTCGCAGTTCAGGATTTCCGATTTTCGTTCTTCGATCCATTCGGCGCGAGCCAGAGATTGACATTTGGGGCAGTGCCGGTTTCGGCAGCTATCGTAGCAAGGCCGCTCGAACTGGCAGGTGTCGCAACGTTCAAGGTGTCCGCCGAGGGTCGCTGTTCGACACACCTCGATCGCGGTCATGGTGCGGCGCTGGGCCGTCGATAGCGACTCACCATGCTTTTCGCGATAGGCTTCCCCGTAGAGGCGGAAGACATCCGCCACTTCCAGCTTCGGGCGGTCCATGGCGCTCAGCGGTTAGAAGGGCTGAGCGGGAGTGGGAGTGACCTCGGGAATGGGGCGCGGCAGCAGATCGAGCGGGCTCGATGTCGCGCAGACTTTACTGGTCGCGATGCGGAGATATTTGGCCGTGGTGGACAGACTGCGATGTCCGAGGAGCAACTGAATTGTGCGGACGTCCGCCCCTTGCTCAAGTAGGTGCACCGCAAAAGCGTGACGCCTATGTCTTCAAAGACATAGGCGTCACACCACGGCTATGCATCTGCTCCAATCAGGGGTCGATCTTTCGGTCATCGCCCTCTGGCTCGGCCATGAATCCAATGAGACGACTCATATATATCTCGAAGCGGATCTGGCTACCAAGGAACGCGCTTTAGAAAAACTCTCCCCGCCTCTCACAAAGTCGGGTCGGTTCCGCCCAGATGATCGCCTGCTGTCATTCCTGGCAGCGCTCTGATTATGTTCAGTATCCGCCTTATGAAACTCAGCACTACCATTAGATCGCCATCTCGCTCAACATAATCCGGCACTGAACATAACGTAGAAAAATGGACAACGCCGAGCCGGAGGTGGCGAAGGCGGAGTAACGTTGACTGAGAAAGGTTGGGCGGGAGTCATGGTTGGGAGCGAGGATTGGCTGGCGAGGCGCGTTTGGGTCGGAAGGAAATGAGCTTGTGACGGACGTAGTCGAGGTAACCTGGCGGAAGCGGATTGTGGGTGATTTCCTCGATGACCGGCAGGAAGTAATGGAGAGAGCGAATGGGGCCGAGAGGAGGTGCGTTGTTCGGGCGGCAGAGGCGGCGAGCTGAAGCTAATCGGAAGGCAGCCTCGACAGTGGAGGCGGGGATGTTTTGCTGGAAGAGA